>CAIRMK010000423.1 GCA_903879645.1 uncultured Bacteroidota bacterium | reverse complement strand
TTGTTTCATCAACATATAATAGAATTATTACAATAGATCCCTATGATCCTAATGCCGTTACGGTAACAGTTACTACTAAAACTTCATGATAGATTCTGGTCAAAAAACTTCAGTATTAATACCAACACAACTTCCTGAATTTATTCGGGACGATCCTTCATATGCAAATTTTGTATTGTTTGTCAAAGCATATTATGAGTGGTTGGAACAAAATCAAAATGTTACTGACAGAACAAAAAATATCTTAAATTATAAAGATATTGATCAATCAACTTCTGAATTTTTGGACTATTTTTATAATGATTTTCTTTCTTATTTTCCAAAAGAAATTTTAGCTGATAAACAAAAAGTTACCAAAATAGCAAAAGAATTATATCAAGCTAAAGGCACACCAGCATCTTTTAAATTTCTTTTTAGAGTTTTATATAATTCAGATGTGGAATTCTTTTATACGAAAGATGCTGTATTAAGAGCTTCAGCAGGTAAATGGTATGTTGCTAAAAGTCTTAAACTTGCTTCAACAGATTTAAACTTTTTAAAAACAAATAATCTTAGGGTATTTGGTGAAACAACTAAATCAATTGCAACAATTGAAAATTCTGTTGTTGCCGGATCAAAAATAGAAGTATTTATTTCTAATATTGAAAGATTATTTGCTTCTGGAGAATTTATTCGAATTGTTGATTCTAACAATCAAGATGTACTATTTGATGGCCAACCTCTAAGATCAAAAATTGTTGGTCAAGTTAGTTCTGTTAAAATAAATTTGACTAATAGAGGATTATTATATCAACCAGGAGATCCTGTAATTGTTTATGGTGGATTAACCTCAAATACAGGATATGGAGCATCCGCAATTGTTGGAGAAACAACAACAGGATCAATACAACGCATTACTGTTACAAATGGTGGATATGGATATAGAAGCGATCCAAATACAATAATAAATTTAACAAATGCTCCAGGAGCTGCAGCTATTGTTTATACATTGAATCCTTCATTAAACAATAGAGCTAATGTATCTTTTATTCCTACCGATTATATTGGAAAAAAACACACACTTACAATTGGTGCTTCAAACTATAATTTTTCAAATATTGCAACATCAAATGCAAATACATCATTAATTAATGCGTTGTCTTTTTTATCTTTTTCAACTTATCCAATTTCTTCAGTTTTAGTTGAAGCTAGTGGTGGAGGAATAACTCAAAATCCAACTATTGAAGCTCAATCATTATATGCAGTTGAAGATAATGTTGGTTTTGCAGATTTGAGAAATCTTGGAATTTTAGCCCCAATACAAATTACTAGTGGTGGTGTAGGATATCAAGCAAACGATAAAATTTTAATTTCTGGTGGATTAGGATATGGTGCATATGCAAATGTAACATCAGTTGGTGCTAATGGCAAAATACAATCAGTTTCATATGTTTATCCACCAAAAGATAGTCCACATCATTACCCTTTAGGGGGTATGGGATACAATTCAACAGGATTACCAACCCTCAGCGTTATTTCAGCCAACGTTTCTGCATCAA
>CAIRMK010000422.1 GCA_903879645.1 uncultured Bacteroidota bacterium | reverse complement strand
TGCGAACGTACTCCCCAGGTGGGATACTTATCACTTTCGCTTAGCCACTGAACTTGCGCCCAACAGCTAGTATCCATCGTTTACGGCGTGGACTACCAGGGTATCTAATCCTGTTCGCTCCCCACGCTTTCGTCCATCAGCGTCAATCCATTAGTAGTAACCTGCCTTCGCAATTGGTATTCCATGTAATATCTAAGCATTTCACCGCTACACTACATATTCTAGTTACTTCCTAATAATTCAAGTCTAACAGTATCAATGGCCGTTTGATCGTTGAGCGACCAGATTTCACCACTGACTTATTAAACCGCCTACGGACCCTTTAAACCCAATGATTCCGGATAACGCTTGGATCCTCCGTATTACCGCGGCTGCTGGCACGGAGTTAGCCGATCCTTATTCTTACGGTACCGTCAAGCTCCGACACGTCGGAGTGTTTCTTCCCGTACAAAAGCAGTTTACAATCCATAGGACCGTCTTCCTGCACGCGGCATGGCTGGATCAGGCTTGCGCCCATTGTCCAATATTCCTCACTGCTGCCTCCCGTAGGAGTCTGGTCCGTGTCTCAGTACCAGTGTGGGGGATCTCCCTCTCAGGACCCCTACCCATCATTGTCTTGGTAAGCCGTTACCTTACCAACTAACTAATGGGACGCATGCTCATCTTTTACCGTTGGAACTTTAATATATCAAACATGCGAATGATATATACTATGGGGCATTAATCCAAATTTCTCTGGGCTATTCCCCTGTAAAAGGTAGATTGCATACGCGTTACGCACCCGTGCGCCGGTCTCTTGGTCCGAAAACCAATACCCCTCGACTTGCATGTGTTAAGCCTGCCGCTAGCGTTCATCCTGAGCCAGGATCAAACTCTTCATCGTATATTTTAATATTGTACGATAATACTCTAGCTTGTTCAAATCTCTCGATTCAATTACTCTCTTTTTTTTATGTCTCGATTTCTCGAGACGGCTGTCAATTCAATATGTCTATGAACGTGTCTTCTTTTTTAATCACCATCCTTTCGGTTAGCGGGTGCAAAAGTACATCTTTTTTATTAACTCGCAAGTAAATCGAAAAAAAATATTTTTCTTTTTTTCATTACCCCTTTTTTGTCAAAAAACTAAGCGTTTTGCGGACGGCAAAGATAAAACCTTTATACATTCCTTGCAAATCTTTTTAATCTTTTTTTACAATACTTATTAATGAACGTCTGCCTTAATGCGGGTGCAAAAGTAACCTTCTTTTCTACTATACCAAACTTATTGGCAACCTTTTTTTAAACTATTTTTTAATACTCTGGTTTTATGTATGTTGTTGCCAAATATTTTTTCCATTTAATTAAATCTAATTACATCCTTATATAGTATACAACTTTGTTTTGTGTCAATTTAATATTAATGACATCTGCCAATTAAAGTATTCTTACATCAACAACCTATACAACCGCCGTTCAAAATACACTTTTCATGGACTATCCATGGACTATCTATGAAGTAGCTATGGATGTGATCCGTCCCAAAATAACTGAAAAACCAATTTAAAACCATAAAAAAATCTCCTTTGTTAAAATACTTCACATATTATACTTATATATATTGTATGTGTTTTGTTAATCTTATATATTTGCAGTCCATAAAATTTTAGGAATGATAAAGATTACTCTACCTGACGGTTCGGTTAAGGAGTTTGCAAAAGGTACAACTCCGATGGATGTTGCAAAAAGCATCAGTGAAGGATTAGCAAGAAATGTGATTTCAGCTTCTTTTAATAGCACCACTATAGAAACCTCGACTGAATTAACGACCGATGGATCATTAGTTCTATATACTTGGAATGATGCAGAAGGAAAAAAAGCTTTTTGGCATTCCACTTCTCACGTCATGGCACAGGTTTTAGAAGAAAAATTTAAAGGTATTAAATTAACTCTTGGGCCAGCTATAGACAATGGTTTTTATTATGATGTTGATTTTGGAGACAACAAAATAACCGATGCTGACTTTAAAGCTATTGAGGATAGAGTTTTAGAGATTTCTAGAGAGAAACATGAATTTAAAATGCGTGCTGTTTCTAAAGCTGCTGCTTTAGAAGTCTATAAAGGCAATGAATATAAAACTGAATTAATTTCAAATCTTGAAGATGGAACGATAACTTTTTGTGATCATGCAAATTTCTTTGATTTGTGTCGTGGTGGACATATTCCGAATACTGGAATTATTAAAGCTATGAAAATCATGAGTGTTGCGGGCGCTTATTGGCGTGGTGATGAGAAAAACAAACAATTAACTCGTGTTTATGGGGTATCATTCCCAAAACAAAAAGATTTAACTGACTATTTGGAACTTCTTGAAGAAGCAAAAAGACGTGATCATAGAAAACTTGGTAAAGAATTAGAATTATTCGCTTTCTCACAAAAAGTGGGTGCTGGTTTACCATTATGGTTGCCTAAAGGAGCTGCTTTAAGAGACCGATTGGAACAATTCTTAAAAAAAGCACAGAAAAAGGCGGGTTATGAACAAGTTGTTACCCCTCATATTGGTCAGAAAGAACTTTATGTAACTTCTGGGCATTACGCCAAATATGGAGCAGACAGCTTTCAACCCATTACTACTCCTGCTGAAGGAGAAGAGTTCTTGTTAAAACCTATGAACTGTCCACACCATTGTGAAATATACAATACAAAACCTTGGTCGTATAAAGACTTACCTAAGCGTTATGCTGAATTTGGAACTGTTTATCGATATGAGCAAAGTGGTGAGTTACATGGTTTAACTCGTGTTAGAGGATTCACTCAAGATGACGCTCATATTTTTTGTACTCCAGACCAATTTGATAGTGAGTTTAAAAAAGTAATTGATTTGGTTCTTTATGTATTTGGCTCTTTAGGTTTTGAAAACTTTACTGCGCAAGTGTCTGTAAGAGATTTAGACAATCCAGATAAGTATATCGGTAGCGTTGAAAATTGGGAAAAAGCAGAAAATGCTATTATCAGTGCTGCAAAAGACAAAGGTTTAAACTATGTAATTGAAAGCGGCGAAGCGGCTTTTTATGGTCCGAAATTGGATTTCATGGTAAAAGATGCTTTAGGCAGAAGCTGGCAATTGGGA
Organism: uncultured Bacteroidota bacterium; assembly: GCA_903879645.1. Taxonomy (GTDB): domain Bacteria; phylum Bacteroidota; class Bacteroidia; order Flavobacteriales; family Flavobacteriaceae; genus Flavobacterium. The sequence continues at coordinate 21,045 of CAIRMK010000422.1, read as the reverse complement.
ACTATTCAGGTGGATTACAATTTACCAGAGCGTTTTGAATTGACCTATAAAGGAGCTGACGATAAGTTGCACCGTCCGGTCATGATTCACCGTGCCCCATTTGGTTCGATGGAGCGATTTATTGCCATTTTATTAGAACATACCGCAGGAAATTTCCCTCTTTGGTTGATGCCAGAACAAGCTATTATCTTGTCTTTGAGTGAGAAATATGAAAATTATGCGAAAAAAGTTTTAGAATTGCTAGAAAATCACGAAATTCGCGCCCTAATTGACAACCGCAACGAGACAATCGGGAAGAAAATTAGAGAAGCCGAAGTACAAAAAATGCCGTTTATGTTGATTGTAGGGGAAGAAGAAGAGAAAAACGGTACGATTTCTGTGCGTCGACATGGACAAGAAGGGAAAGGCAACATTTCAGTTACAATAGAAGAATTTGCTAAAATTGTGAACGATGAAATTGCCAAAACATTAAAAACATTTGAAGTTTAACTAAAATAATAAAGCCATAGCAATTAGAAACAACAGAGGGTATCAACCTCGAGTAGAAAAAAAAGACGAACATAGAATAAATAATTTTATTCGTGTACCTGAAATACGTCTTGTTGGAGACAATGTAGAACCAGGGATTTTCAAAACAGCCGATGCAATGCGTTTGGCTGACCAATTAGAGTTAGATTTGGTAGAAATTTCGCCTAATGCTGAACCGCCAGTATGTAAAATAATGGACTATAAAAAGTTCGTTTACATGCAAAAGAAGCGTGATAAAGAATTGAAAGCTAAATCTACACAAATTGTTGTGAAAGAAATTCGATTTGGACCTCAAACAGATGAACATGATTATGAATTTAAGAAAAAAAATGCTGAAAAATTCCTTAAAGAAGGCGCTAAACTAAAAGCATTTGTATTTTTTAAGGGACGATCTATTATCTACAAGGAACAAGGTCAAATTTTATTATTGCGTTTGGCTCAAGATTTAGAAGATCATGGAAAAGTAGAAGCTTTACCGGTATTAGAAGGAAAGCGAATGATTATGTATATCGCTCCGAAGAAGAAAAAGTAATCAGTGTTCAGTTGCAATAAGCAGTTAAAACATTGTCTAAAAATAAGTAAGTAAGTTAAATATAAATAAATTAGGGAAATTATGCCTAAAATGAAAACAAAATCTAGTGCTAAGAAACGTTTTAAAGTTACTGGCTCTGGAAAGATTAAAAGAAAACACGCTTTCAAAAGTCACATTTTGACTAAGAAATCTAAAAAGCGTAAATTAGCTTTAACACACTCTGCATTGGTTCACAGTACAGATATGAAAAGCATCAAACAACAATTAAGAATTATATAATTTAGTGAATAGTAACTAGTGATTAGTAATTAGTCGGTAGTGCTAAAAACAAATTTAAATTCTTTAGGTTAAAACAATTTAAATAACCTTGGAGTATGGCCTCAAGTTCCCTTGATTAGATTCGGGACGCCTGCTACAAAAAACAAGAAAAATTATGCCAAGATCAGTAAATTCAGTTGCTAAAAGAGCAAGAAGAAAAAAGATAATGAAGCAAGCCAAAGGTTTCTTTGGTCGTCGTAAAAACGTTTGGACTGTAGCTAAAAACGCAGTAGAAAAAGCGATGGTTTATGCTTATCGCGATAGAAAACAAAACAAGAGAAACTTCCGTTCATTATGGATTCAACGTATCAACGCTGGAGCTAGATTAGAAGGAATGAGTTACTCTCAATTCATGGGATTAGTTAAGAAAAACGGAATCGAATTGAACCGTAAAGTATTAGCAGATTTAGCAATGAATCACCCTGAAGCTTTCAAAGCTGTTGTGAAAAAAGTGAAATAAAAACGTTTGTACAACCCGTTTAACTTACTTACATATAGAAAATCCCAATCGAAAGGTTGGGATTTTTTGTTGTCTTCAACTTTTCAAAATTAAATAAATAGACCTAAAAGAAGTTTGCATTGAAATAATAGCTAACTTCGTAATTAATTAGTTTCCAAATAATTGAAACTATTTTTCAATTTAGGGGTAACAAATTAAAAGTTTCATTGATATATAATTGAATTAACACTTAAAATCAAACTATCATGAAAAAATTACTACTACTTTCGTTTTTTGTCTTTGTAACAACTTTTACTACTTATGGACAAACTTCTGGCACTGGATGCTGGAGAATGGTATCTGCTGGAGAAAATTTTTCTCTTGGAATTAAAATGGACGGTACACTTTGGGGCTGGGGACAAAATAGCAACAAATTAGGATTAGGTCTTGGGAATTTAGCCGATCAAAATCTTCCTATTCAAATTGGAACTGCTAATGATTGGGCAACTGTATCTGCTGGAAATGTACATTCGCTAGCAGTAAAAACAAATGGAACTCTTTGGACTTGGGGTAACGGACAATTTGGACAACTTGGAAACGGACTATTTAGTTCGGCAACTGCTAATGTGATTCAAATTGGAACTGCCAACGATTGGCTAACTGTTTCATCTGGTAACAGATTCAGTCTTGCTATTAAAACTACTGGAACACTATGGTCTTGGGGCTTAAATAATGTTGGACAACTTGGCTTAAACAATTTAGTGAATCAAAACCTTCCTGTACAGGTTGGAACAGCTAACAATTGGTTGAAAATAGATGCTGGCAACCAACATTCATTAGCCATTGACAATACTGGATTTATCTACGCATGGGGAGATAATACTTTCGGACAATTTGGAAACGGAACTAATACAAGCAGTTTGATTCCAATTATGGTTTCTTCATCTAACAATTGGACGGAAGTTTCAGCAGGACTTGATCATAGCATGGCCTTGAACAATAGCGGCATTTTATACACTTTTGGAAACAACACCAATGGACAACTAGGCGATGGAACCAATACAGCTTCCAACACTATGATTCCGATAAGTTTTGCTAATGCTGGCACTGTCACACAATACATTGCTATTTCTGCGGGTAATACCTTTTCTTTAGCCATCAAAAATGACAATACCCTTTGGTCTTGTGGATTTAACACAAGTGGTCAACTAGGTCTTGGCAACAATACAGCTGTAAATACTTTAAATCAAGTAGGATCTAGCAATACGTGGTATTCTATTTCCGCTGGAGATACGCATTCTTTAGCCATGGAAACCTCAACAGCACTTTGGTCAACAGGAAGAGGTTTGGAAGGTGAATTAGGAATTGGTAGTAACATTGCCTATAATACAATACAATCGGTAAGTTGCCCTACTTCCTCTTTAGCCAATGCAACTGTTGTAATGGACAAAACGAACATCAGTGTCTATCCAAATCCGACTAATGGTATTGTGAATATTGATTATGCTTTGGAAAGTTCTTCTACTGTAGTGGTAAGATTAAGCACTATTGAAGGGCAACTTATTTCTGAAACCAAAATGGAAAAATCTATGGGATTACAAACGGATGCTATCGATTTAAGTCCTCAAACTAGTGGAATGTATTTTGTAACTATCACTTCAGGAACTTCTACTTATACTGCTAAAATTGTAAAACAGTAAACTGAAATTATAAAATTGAAATCCCCGATAGTGTTCCTATCGGGGATTTTTTATTGTAAAAGGGAACAAAACTGCAGTTTTTCTCTGAAGACCACCCAGAATTAATTAAAAACCTCTTCCTTTTCGCCATCAAAACTGGCAAAAACCATAGTGGGATGTGAATCTTGATGGAATATATTTCCTTGGTTATCGATGGCAATTGCTCCTGCAAAGCCATCATAGGGTTTTAGTTCGGCGAATGTTTTTTCGAATGCTTTTTCTAACGAAAATCCGTCCGTTACACGAGTTACGATTTTTGCAGCTACAGCTCCACTTACGATGTCCTCTCCTACTCCAGTCAAACTAACACCACAGTATTGATTTACATAATTTCCGGCTACTGTCGCGCTGTCAGATATTCTTCCTGGAATTTCAAATCCTTTTCCACCTGTTGATGTGGCTGCGGCAAGTTTGCCGTTAACATCTAACGCAACACAACCTACTGTTCCCGTTCCTAATGCGGCTACTTTTGCTTCGTATTCTGCTCTTCTTTGTGGGATTTCAGTTGAGAATTTTTCAAAACCGTGTTGTCTGGCAAATTGTGTTGCTCCACTTCCACCCAAAACTCTATCGTCATCATTCATTAATAGTTGCGCAACTTGTATGGGATTTTTCACTTCTTCTATATTAATTACCCCACTAAATTTCTCGGTAGCTCCATCCATTAGAGAGGCACTCATTCGTATTTTGCCATCGCTTTGAATTTGGGAACCGATACCTGCATTGAACAATTCATCGTCTTCCAATAATGAAACAGCGTACACAACAGTTTCTACTGCGGAATGTGTTTTCAAATAGTCATAAGAATCTTTTGCAATTTGTAGTAATGCCTTTTGTTTGGCAATTTTGGTCTCATGGTTGGTAGAAGATTCTGAAAAGAAGCCTCCGTGAATTATTACTTTCATGCGATTATACATTTTAGATTACTCATTTTCAATTGATTTGAAATGAAATGGTATTGATGTAAATGTATTACTTTATTTAGATTAAAAAAAACGCAGTTTATTGAAAACAACAATGTTCTTATCATGTTTATTTAGTATCAAAAATGGTAGAAAGGCTCGTAATATGTTCTACTTATCAGCGCTTCAACCAACCAGTAACGCTTATTCGCGGTTGTTGAGTCACCAATACCTCGTGTTCTAATTCATTGCTTTTAAAGAAAACGGTCTTTCCTTGCGTTGGTGATATTGCTTGATTGTTATTGGGTTGATGGACTAGTAATTCCCCTCCATCTTTGGCTACCCAATTGGAATTTAGGTAACTAATTATTGAAAATTGTCGGCTTGAATTGTCTTTGAATTGGTCAAGATGTTTTGTATAAAAGTCGCCAGCTTGATAAAGTGAATAATGAAATTCATAGCTTTTAATATTGGTATAACACGTCTGGTTCAAATAGATGACTAAGTGATCCATTTTTTCTAAAAACTCGGTTTCATAGGGATTATTATGTTTTTTATCCAGCCAATAAATGCTATCTCGTCGAATAAGTGTATTGTGATTTAACGAATTATCATTCCCTATCCCGGCATTTTGCAGTAGTTTTTTCTCCTGTAAGACCTTTAAGTTGGTCCTTAGGTGTTCACATAAATCATCATTTAAGAAATGTTCCGAAATGCCTATTTTGTTTTTTATGTATCCTGCAATCAAGTCTTCGTATCGTTTCTCCATCTGACTGTTTTACTTGAATTGACAAGTTATTGCACAAGGTAGGCTAATATTAATGAGAAGTGACTTGATTGTGAAATAACTTTCCGGTCTTGGTTATTATTGAACGGTTTATTTCCAAACTATTTCTTCTCTTTTTTGAAAAATAGTTTAATTGATAAAAAAAAGCGACTATAAACCGCTATGGTTTATTGTCGCTTCAATTTAAAAAATTATTTGTTAAAGGTTATCGCCTTCGTTTTCTTTATCCAAATATTCTTGAACAATATTGATGGCGTTGGTTACTACATCGCTTAGAGCCGTAATATAACTTCCATCTTCCGCGTGGTCAATCGCGTGTTTGATTGCTTCCGTTTCGAGTGGAATGATTTCATACGTTACATTTCTGTTGGCTTCACTTATTCCTGACACTATAATATCGATGATTTCTTGTTCAGTTCTTCCTCGTAAGTATTTTTCTTGGCGGATGATGATATGGTCAAACATTCTTCCTGCAATCAATCCGCATTCTTTAATATCTTCGTCACGACGATCCCCTACTCCTGCAATAATTCCGATTTTTTTGGTAGCATCAACACTGTTCAAAAATTCTTCTACTCCTCTATATCCTGCAGGATTGTGAGCAAAGTCAATCAGCACTTTGAATTTTTTGAATTCAAAAATATTCATTCTTCCCGGTGTTTGTGCTGCACTTGGAATAAATGTTTGCAATGACAAACTAATATCTTCGGTTTTGAATCCTTGTAAATAGGCTGCTAAAGTTGCGGCAAGCACATTGGCTATCATAAATTTAGCTTTTCCACCTAAGGTTAAAGGTACGTGAGTAGCACGTTCTACGCGGATTTTCCACTCTCCTTTTTTAATGGTGATAAATCCGTTTTCGTACACTGCAACAATTTTCCCTTCTTTGGCAAATTCTTTGACTTTAGGATTATTCTCGTCCATAGAGAAGTAAGCAATATTACAGCTCAATTCATTTGCTATTTTCAGACATTGATCGTCTTCAGCGTTTAAGATGGCCCAACCGTCTTTTTTGATGCTTCGAACAACGGTAGCTTTTACGCGAGCCAAATCATCTAACGTATGAATATCTGACAATCCTAAATGGTCTTCTTGAATATTGGTTATAATTCCGATATCACATCGACTAAAACCTAATCCAGAGCGAAGGATTCCACCTCGTGCCGTTTCTAAAACGGCAAATTCTACGGTAGGGTCTTTTAGAATATATTCGGCTGAAACTGGACCCGTGGTATCTCCTTTTTCCATCAAATGGTTTTGAACATAGATTCCATCTGAAGTGGTGAATCCTACTCTATAGCCATTATTTTTAACAATATGAGCAATCAAGCGCGTGGTGGTTGTTTTTCCATTGGTACCTGTAATTGCGATAATTGGAATACGACTTGGTTTTCCTGGAGGATACAGCATATCAATAACTGGTGCTGCTACGTTTCGAGGCAATCCTTCCGAAGGAGCTAAGTGCATACGGAAACCAGGAGCAGCATTCACTTCAAGAATACAACCACCGGTTTCTTTGAGAGGTTGTGTTAAGTTTTCTGCCATAATATCTACTCCGCAAATGTCCAGACCGATGACACGAGAAATTCTTTCGCAAAGGAAAATATTTTCTGGGTGCATCATATCGGTGATATCTACAGAGGTTCCACCCGTACTTAAATTAGCCGTTGATTTTAGATAGACCACTTCATCTTTTCTAGGAATACTTTCTAGCGTATAGCCTAATTTTTCTAATAAATCGGTCGTATCCCTATCGACATCAATTTGTGTCAGAACATTTTCATGACCATAACCACGTCTAGGGTCCTTGTTGGTTTCCTCAATTAATTGTTGAATGCTATGTTTTCCATCCCCTTTTACATGAGCTGGCTCTCTTTTGGCAGCTGCCACTAATTTATTATCGATGATTAAGACTCTAAAGTCGTACCCTGTAATGAATTTTTCGACAATAACTCTATGGCTGTATTTTTTGGCATAGGCTAATCCTTCAATGGCATCCTCCCATGTTTTCACATTAATAGACGCACCCTTTCCGTGATTTCCATCCAATGGTTTTAATACAATAGGGTACCCTATTTTTTTAACTATTGTTTCTAAATCTTCTTCATCCACACAAATTCCACCATTGGCAACGGGAATGGATGCTGCATCCAACATTTTTTTAGTTTGCTCTTTATTACAAGCAATATCTACCGCAATACTGCTTGTTTTGCAAGTAATGGTCGCTTGAAACCGCATTTGATTTACGCCATATCCTAATTGCACTAGGGAATTTGTTCCGAGACGAATCCAAGGGATATCTCTAGCCACAGCTTCTTCGACTATACTTCCTGTGGAAGGACCAAGACGAACTCGCTCCCGAATCTCTCTCATTTTTTGAATATCGGCTTCAACGTCATATTCTTTTCCGTCAATTAATGCTTGTGCAATATTTACAGCAGCTTCTGCAGCGTACATTCCTACATTTTCTTCGGTATAACTGAAAACAACGTTATAAATTCCGGGCGTTTTGGTTTCACGAGTTCTACCAAATCCCGTTTCCATTCCGGCAAGGGTTTGAATTTCTAAAGCAATGTGTTCGATAACGTGGCCCATCCAAGTACCTCTATCGACACGTGAAAAGAAACCACCTCGACAACCTTCGGAACAACGATGTTCAATCATTGTGGGAAACATGGCTTCAATTCGTTCACGGAACCCTTCAATTTTATTGGTAGGGCGCTCTTCCATTTCTTCTAAATCCAAACGCATTTGAATTAATTTTTTTCTTTGTACACTCCAAATATTTGGTCCACGTAACGCTTGAATTTTATCGATCTTCATAGTCTTTTGATGTTTTGTTTTGAATTGATTGTAATGGAATTGTTAAAAATAAAAAATAATTGTTATTATAAAACATTTTTAATGATAAAAAGTAATTTTTTTATTTTATTTAAGGTGCTCGTGTTGATTTATAAGTAATTGCTAGGCTTGATTATCAATAATTTTATTAAACCTCCCTTCCTATTATAGCTTAAATTCTGAAATACTAAGCTATTAGGAGGGTACTGAGTGACCACAGAAATGAATAAGTAAGTAAGATAGTTAACAAGTAGTCGATAAGTTTCATTTCAAATAATAAAATTCGTTTGGTCAATAGTCTGAAATGGTTATTTTTGCTATATGAAAATACATGGAAAATTAATAATAATAGGGGGAGCTGTTGATAAAGGCAGTTTTTCTGAAACAGATTTGGATAAAAATGCCGCAAAGAATTTAAATTTCTTTGAAGAGGGTATTTTAAAAAGAGTCATTGAAGAATCAAAACATAAAGAACAATCAAGAATTGAAATTGTAACTACGGCCTCTAAAATTCCAAAAGAAATAGGTCCGGAATATGTGAAGGCGTTGAGTTATCTTAATGCGCATAATGCCGATGTTTTGAATATTGAAAAGCGTGAACAAGCCATGGATTCAGAAGTTTTGGATCGTTTGAAAGCTGCTGACGTCGTTATGTTTACTGGAGGAGACCAATTGCGATTGACTTCTATTCTGGGAGGTACGACCTTTCATGATATTTTATTGGATAAATATAGAAATGAAAACTTTATATACGCAGGAACTTCTGCTGGTGCCGCTGCAGCCTCTAACAATATGATTTATCAAGGGAGTAGTAGTGAAGCTTTGTTAAAAGGCGAAGTTAAAATTACTTCAGGACTGGGATTGATAGATGGGGTTATTATTGATACGCATTTTGTACAAAGAGGACGAATAGGACGATTGTTTCAAGCAGTTGTTGGGAATCCAAAAGTGTTGGGTATTGGACTTGGAGAAGATACTGGATTGTTGATTACCAATGGTAAACAAATGGAAGCTATCGGTTCTGGACTTGTAATTCTGGTAGACGGACGCGAAATAAAAGACACCAATTTAACGCAAATAGAAATGGGACAACCTATTTCTATAAATCATTTAGTTACCCATGTAATGAGTAAATATGACACCTTTGATTTGGATACTTTTAAAATGACTATAAAATCATCGCAATACGTTTAGTGTTTTAGATAATTAGACTGTTGAATTTTTAGACAATTTAGAATATTATACCCATCTTCTCAAATAGTTCTTATTAGTACTTGTTGCAAAAGTCTCCGGACTCTTTGCAAGCTTTTCATACAAATTCTTTTGCGTAGCGGGGTATTATTTTAGTTTAGCATAAATCAATTTACCTCCTTTTTGTGACCAATCAATCCAAAATGCGTGTAAGTTATTATTTCTATCAACTAAAACATCTTGATAAGCACCTATGAAAAAATTGGGATTAATTTTATTTTCACTATAAAAAGATTTTACAATTACCTTATTATCTTTCACTTCCATATATTTAGTGTCAATATTATCCTTATCTTTTTCATTCCATATAAAATTTAACATTTTATCATTATCTATTAATCCAGAAACTATTGAACCTTTCTTGGATAAAAGTTCTTTGCTGAATGTTTTCCCACCATCTATACTTTGAAGATAATATGCATTTCCAACATCGTGTGCTTCATAGACAATTATAACAATCAAGTTTGAATCATTCGTATATATCTTGGTCACAGGTGTTTTAATTTTTAAATCTGATATTTTTTTTACAGAAAAAGAGATTCCGTCATCATCACTTGAGGCAAGCCAAATTCCATTATTTTGATAAGAACCATAAGAAAGGAGTAGTCTGTCTTTAAAGAAAGATAAGGAAGGTCCTTGTTCACCTAAATCAGCACCACCAGACATCATCACTTTTATCATTGAACTTGGCTTCCAATTTCTTTTATTATCTATTATTAATTTATTTGACCAAGTCTCTCCTTTATCTTTTGATTTCACAAAGAAAACTTCACCTTTTGAATTGAGAACATCTTCTTTATTTGAATTAAAATTAATATAGCTTAAGTATAATTCCCCATTACCTTTACTTATTAGAGTAGGCTTATCTGCCATGTCTTTAAATTCAGCCGTGTTTTTTACAATTCGTGTCCAATTTGACCATGTTTTTCCTCCATCTGAAGTGTGTGATAATTCAAAAATACCGTTTGTTGGCAGATTTTTTCCGTCATAATTATTAGACATTGCAACAAGGTAGATGTTTCCTGAATCATCTTGTGAAAGTGCAGGATTACCTGTCCATATATAATCTTTAGGATCGTAAGTAGTTACCGGATACCACTTTTTTTGGTTATTATATGTTGCAGTAAAAGATATGAATTTTTCATTACTTCCAACCTTTCTGTCAACCCATGCAACTACTAACTCGTTGTTTTTTGTTAAAATTGCACAAACCTCTTCTTGTACTAGCGTGTTATCTGGTTGAAGAGTAAATGCTGTATAATTTTGCTTTTCCACTTTTTGTTGTCCACATCCATTTACTGATATTGTACTACATATAATTAATATGTAAAAAAACACTCTTGTTTTTTTCATTGTCTAGTTATTTTATATAAGACGAATAGGTCTATAATTTGTTACATTAAGTTATTAATTCCTCCAATCATAATAACATGGCTACTGTTTGCCAGATACTAATTTTGAGTTTACACAATCTAATGCTTCTTCTCATAATTTTAGGCAAACTCATGAAGTAATCATTAGATTTATTACTTTAGCAATTGATTAGAATGTATTGATTACATTCTATAAACTGACAATCCAATTTATCTAACAATCTAAAAATGTCCTTAATAGTAACTTTATATGTTCCAGAAGGAATTGTGTTAGCGGGTGATAGCCGACTGACACTCAACTGGATCACAAAATCAGCCAACGGTGAACAGTCGCATTCCATATCAGCTTCTGACTCTAACAACAAGATATTTGTTATCAAAGATAAATTTGGGATGGGAACTTTTGGAACGGCATCCATTAACGGGATTCCAATTGCGGGTTTCATCAATCAATTTACAGAACAGTTTGTAAAGGAAGATACTACTATAGATGAAATGCCACAATTGCTGTTGGATTTTTTTGGAACTCAATTTAATTATCCCGCCATAAACTTCTATTTAATTGGATATAAAGTGGAGCAGGGTATTTCGACTCCCTATGCTTACTTCACGAATATAGCCGAGAAAACCTACAGCAGAATCAATGCTACCGGAGATAAAGTAATTAATGGTGCGAATTGGGGTGGTGAAATAGAAGTTTTGTCACGACTTATTCAAAGTGTAAAAATAAACCAAGGTGGGAATTGGGTAGAACTGCCAAATTCTTCTATTCCATGGGACTATATGACTTTGCAAGATGCAATTGACTTTTCCTTATATGCCGTAAGAACTACTATAGAAACCATTCGTTTTCAACAAAAAGAAAAAACGGTGGGTGGTCCGATTGATATCTTAGTCATTAAACCTAATGAAAAACCAATTTGGATTAACAAAAAGGAATTGAAAGGCGAATAGCTATTTTTAATTTATCCTTTCAAATTCATATCTTTACCCCAACAAACAATTTTCAATTATGAACAAAAAAATACTCGTATTCTTAAGTCTTTTTGTTGCTCTTGTATCACAATCACAAGTAAAGACATTTACTTTAGATGAGGCTGTCATGCAGCAAAACAAAGCATTTAAAGCTGAAAAGTTACAAGGCTTTCAATGGGTTCCGAACACCACTAATTATGTGTATTATACTGCTTTGGGGACTAAAATGATGATGGCTTCTACTGCTGATGCTAAAGCAAAAGAAGTTTTGACTTTAACTGAAATTAATGCCACATTAGGAACCAAATTAAAAACCTTCGCAGGATTAGAATGGATGGATGCTACTACGGTTTTGGTTTCAGAAAACGGTAAGTACTACAGTTATTCTTTGACTACAAAATCGGGAAAAACCATTCAAGAAACAACAGAAAGTGCCGAAAATCAAACTTTTGATACTTCCAAACAAAATTTAGCATTTACAGAGAAAAACAATCTCTATTTCTTCAATAAAAACAAAGAAAAAATTACGGTTACCAACGAAACTAATGAAGGAATTGTTTCTGGGCAATCGATTGCTAGAAATGAATTTGGGATTAAAAATGGTATATTCTGGTCACCAAATTCATCGTATTTAGCTTTTTATCAAAAAGATCAAAGTGCAGTTGCTGATTATCCTTTACTTGATATTACTGAAACACCAGGGAAATTAATCAACTTGAAATATCCAATGATTGGGCAAAAATCAGAAAAACCAAGAGTTGGAATTTATAATGTATCTACTAGAAAAACTGTATTCATTTCTCCAAAAAGTGGCGTTGCGGAGGATTATTTAACGAATCTTTCTTGGTCGTCTGATGAGAAATATGTTTTGATTGCTGAATTAAACCGTGCGCAAAACGATATGAGTTTGAATGAGTATGATGCCAATACAGGAGGTTTTGTTAGAACTATTTTAAATGAAAAAAATAATGCTTGGGTAGAACCCGAGCATGAAGCCTTTTTTCCAAGTGCCACTTCAGACAACTTTGTTTGGTTTAGTGAAAAAGATGGATTTCAAAACTTGTATTATTATTCTATTGACGGAAAATTAATCAAACAATTGACGGCGAATACATTTCCAGCAAGAGAAATTATTGGAGCCAATCCGACAGGTACCGAAATTTATTTTAAAGCAACGGGAGCCAATCCGACCAATATGTTGGTTTACAAAGTGGATTTAAAAGGAAAACAAACGTTACTTACAAAAGACGAAGGCGTTCATACTTTTGCGGTTTCGACAGATGGCAATTGGTATTTTAATGAATATTCCAATCATTCAACGCCTTCAAAATCATTATTGATTGATAAAAATTTGAAAGTAACAACATTACTTGTTAGCAAAAACAAATTTGATGGCTACCAAATGGGTTCGGCTGATATCAAAACGATTAAAGCTGCTGATGGTGTGACCGACTTATATACCCGTTTAATCAAACCTAGCAATTTTGACCCCAATAAAAAATACCCTGTCCTAGTTTATGTATATGGTGGTCCCCATGCACAAATGATTACGAATTCGTTTTTAGATGGTGCTAACCTTTGGATGTATTGGATAGCGGAACAAGGTTATTTAGTTTTTACGGTTGACAATAGAGGGTCTGACAATAGAGGGTTTGCTTTTGAAAGTGTCATTCATGGACGATTGGGGGTTCACGAAATGGACGATCAATTGAAAGGTGTTGACTATTTAAAATCGTTACCTTATGTTGATGGCAATCGTTTGGCGGTACATGGATGGAGTTTCGGTGGATTTATGACTACGTCACTAATGCTAAGAAAACCAGATACTTTTAAAGTAGGTGTTGCTGGTGGGCCCGTTACTGATTGGAAATATTATGAAGTGATGTATGGTGAGCGTTATATGGACACCCCTGCAGAAAATCAAAAAGGTTTTGATGAAGCCAGTACACTGAATTATGTCAGTAATTTAAAAGGCAAACTACTATTAATACACGGAACTAATGATGACACTGTGGTAATGCAACAAAATTTTGCTTTACTTAAAAAGTTTGTGGAAGCGGAAAAACAAATTGATTTCTTTGCTTATCCGATGCACAAGCACAATGTTTTAGGAAAAGACAGAGTGCATTTGATGACTAAAGTCTTGAATTATGTGATAGAGAATAATAAGTAATTAGTGAATAGTGAAAATCCCAAATTACAAGATAAGACTTTGTAATTTGGGATTTTTTTTGGCCTAATTACTCTCTAAATTTTTCAATGTATCGCTTGTCAAAAAATAAAATTCAGACTTTTAGCCTGAAATTTTACCCTCGGAGGGTAAATTTCAATTTACAAATTTTAACACTTTTATGTTTTTTGTTTTTTCTTTCTCGCAGCTGGAAACAACACATTATTCAAAATCAAACGGAACCCAGGAGAATTGGGATGTAAATCTAGTACGGTAGGAGGATCTCCTACTTGATGTCTATAATCTTCGGGGTCGTGACCACCGTAGAATGTAAAGAAGCCTTTTCCCATTTGACCATGAATGTATCTAGCTTCTTCATTCAATTCATTTTCTCCAAGAACCAATACGTTTGATTTAATAAGATGACGATCAAAAGCAGTAGTTTGCCCCATAAATCCTTTTACTAATTGGGTATGGTTTTGACATAGCATAGCGGGAATCACATCCCATTTTGCAGAAAATTCCATCAAGGTAAAATAATCTTTTTCAAAGGGAATATTGGTGCGTTTTTCGGTCATATCAATATCTGAAAACTCATAATGTTCCGGTTTTCTATCCAAGATAAAATCTTTAAAAGCGAATGTTTTAGAATAATCAATTTTAGATTGGTAATTTGCATCACTAGCGTCACCATCAAACATTGGCTCGCAAATATCAACGCCTTCTGCGGAAAGAGCTATATCAAAACTATCGGTTGCTGAGCACATGGCAAACATAAATCCCCCTCCTATCACAAAAGCTTTAATTTTTTTGGCAACGGCTAATTTCTCTTCTGATACTTTACTGTATCCTAATTTAGTGGCTAGCGCTTCTGCTTCTTTCTTTTGGTCAATATACCAAGGTGCATTTCTATAGGCTCCATAAAACTTACCATATTGCCCTGTAAAATCTTCATGGTGTAAGTGCAGCCAATCGTATAGAATTAATTGATCACTTAAAACGGCTTCATCATATATGGGTGTAAAAGGAATTTCTGCATACGTTAAAACTAAAGTCACAGCATCATCCCACGGTTGTTTCCCAGGTGGTGTATACACCGCAATTTTAGGGGCTTTTTCCAAAACAACCAATTCCATATTTTGGGATGGACTTGAAATTTCAGCTAAGATTGCTTCTTCTTCTGCGTCGGATAAAATTTCGAAACTTACTCCACGAATTTGGCATTCTTTTCTAATTTCGGGAGCATCAGGTAATAAAAAAGAACCTCCACGATAATTTAACAACCAACTGGCTTTGTATTTCTTATCCAAACACCAATAGGTAATTCCATAGGCTTTCAGATGGTTCTTTTGCGTAGATTCATCCATCGGCAAAAGAATAAAATTTGCCTTAACAGAAAATGAAACTAAAATTAAAAAAATAAATAATCCTTTTTTGAATTGCATTCCTAAAAATTTTAAACCAAAGATACTAGTTTTATTGTGAAGAAAAACATAAAAAAATCCCAATGCATTGGGATTTTATTTTTAAAACGGTACATCACTATCGTCGTCATTGGAATTGGAACTACTTCCAAACGCTTCGTTAGCTGAGGGAAGATTCTTTGTCATAAATGGATTATCATCGTGATTCATTTTGGATGGCAAATCATCGAAACCACTGCCATATTCCTCTAAATTATCAAACTTACCAAGGTTACCAATAAATTTTAATCGTATATTTTCTAGTGAACCATTTCTGTGTTTTGCGATAATAAACTCTGCTTGCCCGGCTGTAGGTGATTGATCGTCATCATCCCATTCTTCAATTTTATAGTATTCTGGACGGTAAATAAAAGAAACAATATCGGCATCCTGTTCAATAGCACCCGATTCACGAAGGTCGGAAAGTAAAGGACGTTTACTGGACCCGCGTGTTTCCACCGCACGCGATAATTGTGAAAGTGCTATCACTGGAACTTCGAGTTCTTTGGCTAATGCTTTTAAGTTTCTAGAGATGGTCGAAATTTCTTGCTCACGATTGCCTCCTCCTTTTCCGTTTCCTCCCGCAGTCATTAATTGAAGGTAGTCTACAATGATTAGTTTAATTCCATGTTGTGAGGCTAAACGACGTGCTTTGGCACGTAAATCAAAGATAGAAAGTGATGGGGAGTCATCGATAAATAAAGGCGCTTTTTCTAAATCCTTTACTTTAACGCTTAATTGTTCCCATTCGTGTTTTTCTAATTTCCCAGTTCTCAGTTTTTCTGATGACAGACCCGTTTCAGATGAGATTAGACGCGTAATCAACTGAACAGATGACATCTCCAGCGAAAATAAGGCTACAGGATGTCCAAAATCGATGGCGATATTACGAGCCATTGAAAGAACAAATGCAGTTTTACCCATCCCTGGACGTGCTGCAATAATGACCAAATCCGATGGCTGCCAACCTGAAGTTACTTTATCCAATTTTTCGAAGCCTGTTGCAATTCCGCTCAATCCTTCTTTATTGGCTATTTCTTCAATTCTTTTTTTGGCTTGGATTACCAAACTTTGAGCTGTTTCAGAACTTCGTTTGATATTTCCTTGCGTTACTTCATATAATTTGGATTCTGCTTTGTCTAATAAATCAAAAACATCAGTGGTTTCATCATAGGACTCTTCAATGATTTCAGAAGAAATTCTAATCAAACTTCGTTGGA
The DNA here is from genome assembly GCA_903879645.1 of uncultured Bacteroidota bacterium. GTDB lineage: Bacteria > Bacteroidota > Bacteroidia > Flavobacteriales > Flavobacteriaceae > Flavobacterium. The sequence continues at coordinate 4,507 of CAIRMK010000422.1, read as the reverse complement.
TGTATTTTTGTAAAATGATACGGGAATGGAATTCAATATGGGCAGAAGAAGATATCTTTTGTGTTAGCTGAATTAAATAAAAATCACCCCCTGCCAAATCTAATTTTGCATTCTTTTTTAACTGCGAGGAAACTGTTAATAAATCTATCGGCTGCGAATCTGTGAATAACTGAAAAATAGCTTCAAAGATATGTTTGTGTGCATCCTTGTAGAAAGCATCTGCTTGCAAGATATCAATAACTTCATCTACCCCTTTTTTATCAATCATCATTGCCCCAAGCACCGCTTCTTCAAGGTCGAGTGCTTGTGGTGGTAGTTTTCCTTTTTCGAGATTAATAATGGTAGTTTTATCTACTCGTATTGGGTTTATATTCTTGATATTTTCCATGTAGCGAAAGTAACTAATTCTAAAATTTATATGAAGTTTAGTTATTACTTAATTATGTTTATAACTAAATGTTTTTTGTTAACAACCAAAAAAAAATCCGAAACTAAAGGGCTTCGGATTGTAAAAGATTTTGTAAGATTTTACTCTTTGAACTCGCCCATTTTACTGTATTTATCCATTCTTTGCGACACTAAGTCGGTTGTTGATAAATCTTTCAGTTCGTTAAAAGCTTTAGTGATGTATTGTTGCACTGTTTTAAAAGTAGTTTCCCTATCATAATGGGCTCCTCCAAGTGGTTCAGGGATGATATCATCTACTAATTTTTGTTTTTTCATATCGGCAGAAGTCAATTTTAATGCTTCAGCGGCTTGCTCTTTATATTCCCAACTTTTCCAAAGAATTGACGAGCAAGATTCTGGAGAAATTACGGAATACCAGGTATTTTCCATCATTAATACTTTATCTCCTACCCCAATTCCTAAGGCGCCACCAGAGGCTCCTTCTCCAACAATAACAACTATTATCGGAACTTTAAGACGGCACATTTCAAGAATATTTCTAGCAATAGCTTCTCCTTGACCTCTTTCTTCAGCTTCTAAACCTGGATAGGCTCCTGGAGTATCGATAAATGTAACGACAGGAATACCAAATTTCTCAGCCATTTTCATCAAACGCAAAGCCTTTCTGTAACCTTCAGGGTTTGCCATACCAAAATTTCTATATTGGCGTGTTTTGGTATTGTACCCTTTTTGTTGCCCAATAACCATAAAGGATTGTCCGTCAATTTTACCTAAACCACCGACCATCGCTTTATCGTCTTTAAATCCTCTGTCTCCAAAAAGTTCTAAAAATGAATCACCACATAGGGCATTAATATGATCCATCGTATAAGGTCTATTGGGATGACGTGATAATTGAACCCGTTGCCAAGCCGTTAAATTCTTATATATTTTTCGTTTAGTTTCTTCTAATTTTTTTTCAATTTGTTTGCAAGTATTGGTCACATCAACATCTGATTCTTGACCAATTATTTGACATTTGTCCAACTGGTCTTCCAATTCTTTTATAGGAAGTTCAAAATCTAAATATTCCATAGGATTTGTACGATTAATTAAAATTCGGATGACAAAGATAAAATTTTAAATGTTCTTTAAAAGTAATTTTAGAGGATAAGTTTTAAACAAACGGTTAAATTACTTTTGCTCTGCTTTTTAAAATTCCGTTTAATAGCACGGTAATCAGAATAATTAATGCGCCGATATAAAATTCATAACTCATTTGTTCTTTGTCTTTAAATACTAAGACCGCTAAAATAATCCCATAAATGGGTTCTAAATTTATGGTTAACATCACTGTATAGGGGCTTAGAAATTTCATAACCGCAGTTGAGGCGATAAAAGCATAAGCGGTGCAAACGGAGCTTAATATCATCAGATAAACAAAATCCGAAGTAGTCAATTGAAAGAAATTGGCATTAAAGCTGTTGGAAAACAATAAAAAAATGGAAAAGAAAAGTACGCCTCCAGAAAGTTCATAAAATGAAATGACAGTTGCATTATTGTCTTTTATAAACTTGCTGTTAATCACGGCAAATGAGGCTGAAAGAAAAGCAGAAGTCAACGCCAAAATAATTCCTTCCCTATATTTCCCTTCGACATGAAATAGTATTGACAGTCCAAAAACGACTATTAAACCGAAGAATATTTCGTACCAAATTATCTTTTTCTTAAAAAATATTGGTTCTATTAATGAGGTAAAAAAAGCGCCGGTAGACAAACAAGCCAGTGTAATAGACACATTGGAGACCTTAATTGCCCTAAAGAAAGTAAACCAATGCAGCGCAATTATTAATCCTGCAACCAAAAACTTTAGTATCGTTCTTTTGGGAAGTTTAATTGGAATTTTTTTAATTCTAATATAAAAAAAAATAAAAAGTTCAGCAAACAACATTCTAAACCAAACCAATGGCAAAGCATCAAGACTGATTAGTCTACCTAAAACTGCAGTAAAACCCCAAATGAATACTATCAAATGAAGATGAAGATAACTTTTTGAATTATCGTTTAGCATTCCGCAAGAGAATTAAAGCTAAAATTCCGAAAACAATGTTAGGAATCCAAACAGCAATAATAGGAGGTGCACTAGATTTTTCTGCAAGAACACCAAAAACTTTGTCTAAAAATACAAATGCAAAGGCTAGCAAAATTCCGATGGCCAAATTAATTCCCATTCCGCCACGACGCTTCATTGAAGACACAGCAACGGCTATTATTGTTAAAATAAATGCTGAAATTGGAATACTATATTTTTTATAAAGTACAACTAAATACACACTGATATTAGTCGAACCTCTTTCTCTTTCTTTGGCAATAAATTTAGTTAAATCGCCATACGATAAAGTTTCAGCTATATAAACTACTGGAGTCAAATCTTCCAAATCGAATTTAAAAATAGTATCCTTTTTATCTGAGGATTCAATAACATCATTTAAGGCCCCTACTTTTCGTTTCTTATAATCAAATAAGGTATACGAATTTGGTTTACCATTCCATTTAATTCTATTGGCCGTAATTTTAAATTTTAACTTGTCTTTTTCAAATTTCTCCAATGAAAAATTAAAGGCCATTTTGGAAGATGAGTTATAGTTACTCACATAAATATATTCGTCTTTGGTAATCTGTCTGTATACATCTGAATTCTCCCGCATTTCATTCTGACCATTACCAATCAGGTACATATATCTAAAGTTCTTGAATCCATCACTTGCTTTAGGAACCAAGAAAAAACCCATTAACAAAGCAAAAATAGAAACAAAGGTTGCCCCAATAATATAGGGGCGCAAAAATCGTGTAAAGGATATTCCCGAACTTAAAATGGCAATAATTTCAGTATTGTTAGCGAGTTTAGAGGTAAACCAAATAATCGACAAAAATAAAAAGATTGGAAAAAGTAAATTGGCAAAATAAATAGTAAAATCTACATAATATTGTGCAATAGCTTTAAAAGGAACATGATTTTCAATCATCTTATTCACTTTTTCAGAAACGTCAATAGTTATTCCAATAGGAATAAACATCAGCAGCATCACTACAAAAGTGTTTAAATATCGCTTTAATATGTATTTGTCTAAAATTGTTAGCATCATTTTTAGTTTAAGGCTAAAAGTTTAAAGTTCTTTAACAAACTCGAAACTTTGAACTCATAACATTATAACCTTTGACTCATTTGTTTAACCATCATTTCTTTCCAACTTCTAAAATCTCCTGCTAAGATATGTTTTCTAGCCTCACGAACCAACCACATATAAAATCCAAGATTATGAATAGTAGCAATTTGTTTTCCCAGGTACTCATTAGCTGCAAATAGGTGACGAAGATACGCTTTGGTATATTCAGTATCTACAAAAGTGATTCCCATTTCATCTAATGGTGAAAAGTCATCTTCCCATTTTTTATTTTTGATATTAATGGTGCCATTGGCTGTGAATAACATTCCGTTTCTAGCATTTCGAGTGGGCATCACGCAATCAAACATGTCAACACCAAGAGCGATGTTCTCCAAAATATTAATTGGTGTTCCAACACCCATCAAATAACGCGGTTTATCTTCGGGTAGAATATCGCAAACCACTTCTGTCATCGCGTACATTTCTTCAGCTGGCTCACCCACGGAAAGTCCCCCAATAGCGTTGCCTTGTTGTCCTGAATTGGCAATATATTCTGCCGATTGCATTCTCAAATCTTTGTAGGTACTTCCTTGAACGATAGGAAAAAAAGTTTGGTCGTAACCGTATTTAGTTGGCACTTTTTCCAAATGATGAATACATCTATCCAACCATCGGTGTGTCATTTTCATCGAACGTTGCGCATATCGATAATCACATGGATAAGGAGTGCACTCATCAAATGCCATGATAATATCGGCTCCGATAGTTCGTTGAATTTCCATTACATTTTCAGGAGTAAAAAAGTGGTAGGAACCGTCAATATGACTTTTAAACTTGACTCCTTCTTCCTTAATCTTTCTATTGGCTGAAAGCGAATAGACTTGATAGCCACCAGAATCCGTCAAGATATTTCTATCCCAATTCATAAATTTGTGTAACCCTCCCGCTTTTTC
>CAIRMK010000421.1 GCA_903879645.1 uncultured Bacteroidota bacterium | reverse complement strand
TTCTCCAATCTCAACATTATGCGCAATCTGAATTTGATTGTCCAACTTCACTCCTTTTCTAATAACCGTTGATCCCATGGTTGCTCGGTCAATAGTAGTACAGGAACCAACTTCAACATCATCTTCAAGAATAACATTCCCTATTTGTGGTATTTTACTGTATGTACCATCATCATGTGGCGCAAAACCAAATCCATCGGAACCTACAATCGTTCCCGAATGTATCACACAGTTATCTCCGATTTCAGTTTCAGAATAAATTCGTACGCCTGCAAAGAAAACACAATTATTACCTATAGTAACATTGTCACCTATAAATGTGTTTGGATATATTTTTACGTTGTTGCCAATGATTACATTTTTACCAACATAACAAAAGCTCCCCAAATACAAATCAGTTCCATAAGTCACATTTTCAGAAATAACGGAGGGTTGCTCAATCCCCGATTTCATTAATTTAACCTGATTGTAATATTCTAGTAATTTTGAAAAAGACTGATAGGCATCTTCAACTCTAATTAAAGTAGATGAAATTGGCTGTTCAGCTTCAAAACTTTTATTGACAATAGTAATGGTTGCCTGAGTAGTATAGATATAATTTTGGTACTTAGGATTCGATAAAAAAGTTAACGACCCTTCAGTACCTTCTTCTATTTTAGATAATTTATGGACTTCAGCACTAGGATTTCCTATTACTTCACCCTCAAGTATACCCGCTATTTGTTCGGCTGTAAATTTCATTTATAAAATAATATTTTCCATTGGGATAAAATGGAACTCGCATTCGCACTCAAAAATCAAATCTACAATTATTTTGGCTCGTTTCATTGTTGCAAAAATATAAAATTTAATTTAAACGTTTAGGTATCTAACAACACTTTTGGAAAACACATGAAATATTTGGTAACGGCTTTAGATAGGGCTTTCACCTGCAATTGATCCGATGAATCAACTAAGTTTTCAATAGTTCCATCTTTTTTAAGCATACTTATTGGCTCACTTTCTTTGTTGTAAGCTTGATTTTTAAGTTTTCCTTTAAATACAAAATAGGCTACTTCTTTTTCGGTTATGGGATATAAAGCAACTAACTTACTCTTTAAATCATCCAATTTTTCGGTATCCGGTTTTTCATCAAGCATTACTATTTTCAACAAATCGCGATTGATAATCATTTTACATAATGAACTCAAAACAAAATCTGTATGAAACTGCCAAGACTTAATAGCACCTAACACATCGTAATCATCCAACAAAGCAAAAATTTTCAATACGTTTTCATCAAAAGAAACCATTGTGATTTTATGGTTCAAGAAAAAAGAAAGTGGTTCACTACAATTCAAGTTTACTCCTTTTTGGGTTAACTCTTTAGCACGTTTCAATATTTTAGTTAAAGTCAATTCAGCGACAACAGATGTCTTATGTAAGTAGGCTTGCCAATACATCAAACGTCTTGCAATTAAAAACTTCTCTACCGAATAAATGCCTTTTTCTTCTATCACTAAAACATCCTCTTGCACATTCATCATCTGAATCAATCGGTCACTATTGATGTTGCCTTCAGCAACTCCGCTATAAAAACTATCTCGTTTTAGATAATCCATTCTATCCATATCCAACTGACTGGATATCAATTGCAACATAAACTTTCTGCGGTATTCTCCCTTAAATATTTGAATCGCTAAATCTAATTTCCCTTCAAATTCAATATTCAATGCATTCATGAACTTTAGTGAAATTTCTTCATGATGGACTTCTTCTACAATACTGTGTTCCATGGCATGGCTGAAAGGTCCATGACCGATGTCGTGCAACAGAATAGCAATGTACAAGGCATTTTCTTCCTCTTCAGAAATGGAAACTCCTTTAAATTTAAGCGTTTGAACGGCTTTCTGCATAATATGCATACACCCCAAAGCATGATGAAATCGTGTATGATGCGCCCCTGGATAAACCAAATAAGACAAACCCATTTGTGAAATCCTTCTCAATCGCTGAAAATAAGGGTGCTGGATTAAATCGTAAATTAAAGTATTGGGAATGGTTATAAAACCATAAATAGGATCGTTGAATATCTTGAGCTTATTGGTAGCAATCACAAATGAACTATTTTAGTTTCACAAATGTAAGCGATTTGTGAAAAACAAAAAATTATTTTATGAATGATTAACGCTACTATTTTTAGTTACACTAAATTCCTTAAATTTGTTTAGCAAAAAACAGTATTTATGGCAACTAAAATTCTAGGTCTTCGAACTACCATCTACAAATCAAACGATTTGGCTAAAGCGAAAGAATGGTATGCAAAAGCTTTTCAAACACAACCTTATTTCGACCAGCCTTTCTATGTAGGATTCAATATTGGTGGCTATGAATTAGGACTTCAACCTGAAGAATTTCCTCAGCCAAAATCAGATGCTGTGGTGAGTTATTGGGGAGTTGAAAATATGAACGAACAGTATGAACATTTTTTAAAATTAGGAGCTACTATTCATGAAGCTCCTCAAAATGTAGGTGGTGAAATTATTGTGGCAACAATAAAAGATCCTTGGAATAATGTTATCGGTTTAATTTATAACCCTCACTTTAAAACAGAATAATCATGGATACAAAGCCAGTTATAGTCGTTCAAGAATACAATACCTCTATTGATAAGGTATGGAATGCTCTAACCAATAAGGAAGAAATGAAATATTGGTATTTCAATTTACCCGAATTTTATGCTGTCAATGATTTTGAATTTCAATTTTATGGAGGTAAAGATGAAAACAATCAATATTTACATTTGTGTAAAATAACAGATGTCAGTTTACAAAATAAACTTTCTTATAGCTGGCGTTATGATGGTTATCCGGGCATTTCTTTTGTTACGTTTGAAGTAATTGAAAAAGATTCTAAAACAACATTAAAATTAACTCACACTGGTATTGAAACCTTTGAAAATGAAAATTCTGATTTTGCTAAGTCGGAGTTTGAAGCAGGTTGGAACTACATCTTACATACGGCATTAAAAAACTATTTAGAAGATTAATTATTCTATTATGCAACAAATTACACCTTTCCTCTGGTATGATGGTCAAGCTGAAGAAGCAGCTCGATTTTATACTTCATTATTTAAAAACTCATCTGTGGATAGTGTTAATCCAATGGTGACTACTTTTCAACTAAATGGATTGCAATTTAACGCACTAAATGGCGGACCGCAATTTAAATTCACTAATGCGATATCCCTTTTCGTCACCTTTACTAGCTTTGATGAAATTGACGAAATATGGAAACAATTAACCGATGGCGGAACAATCTTAATGGAACTCAACGAATACCCATGGAGTAAGAAATACGGATGGGTTAATGATAAATACGGATTATCATGGCAGTTGTTTTTTGGAGAGAAAGACCAACAAATTGCTCCCTTGCTCCTATTTGTTAAGGAACAATTTGGAAACGCTGAAGCTGCCATTAACTTATATACTTCCTTATTTGAAAACTCTGAAAAGACTACTGTAACTCGGTTTGGGGAAGCTTATCCTGGATTTGAAAACAATATTCAATACGCAGCATATACCTTGAATGATCAGACTTTTATGGCAATGGAAAGCCAAATGGAACATAACTTTACTTTCAATGAAGCCTTTTCCTTTGTCATTCATTGTAAAAATCAACAAGAAGTAGATTATTATTGGAATAAACTCATTGCCGATGGGGGTCAAGAAAGCCAATGTGGTTGGCTAAAAGATAAATTTGGAGTTTCATGGCAAGTAATACCTTCCCTCTTAATACAATTATTGGGTGACAAAGACCGAGAAAAGGCAGATAGAACAATGAAAGCTATGCTTCAAATGAAAAAGATAGATTGTCAAAAATTACAACAAGCTTCTGATGGAAAATAACAAGCTGTTATTGGCATTAATTTTTTATAAAAACTCGCTTAAAAATAATAAGCGAGTTTTTTTTATACTATGTAGCAAAAACTAAATAAAACAAATCGGCAACAAATAATGCTTTAATAAATATAACCTATCTTTGCTACCGATAATTTTTGACACAAAACGTCAAAGCAAACCTATTTATGACATTCAACGATTTAAATTTATTAAAAAACATACAACAAGCATTAGCCGAAGAAGGTTACGAAACGCCAACACCTATTCAGCAACAAGCTATTCCAATTATACTTGAAGGTACTGATTTAGTGGGTTGTGCTCAAACAGGTACTGGTAAAACAGCTGCTTTTGCTATCCCTATTATCAATTCATTACATCGATTAGTAGGCTCTTCTGCCAAGCGAAAACTTATTAGAACCTTAGTTGTAACTCCTACTAGGGAACTTGCCATCCAAATCGATGAGAGTTTTAATACCTACGGAAAATACACTAATATTCGCTCGATGGTTATTTTTGGAGGTGTAAGCCAAGTTCCTCAAGTAGACCAATTAAAAAAAGGAATTGATATATTAATAGCAACCCCAGGAAGACTTTTAGATTTACACAAACAAGGTTATATTGATTTAGACCATTTGCACTTTTTAGTACTAGATGAAGCTGATCAAATGTTAGATATGGGATTCATTAATGATGTAAAGAAGATTGTAAAGCTAACTCCTGACAATAGACAAACTCTTTTGTTTTCAGCAACGATGCCCATGGCAATTCGGGAATTAGCAGATACTTTTTTGACAAAACCAAAATATGTTTCGGTTACTCCCGTTTCCTCAACAGCGGAAACGGTAAATCAAAAAGTGTATTTTGTTGGAAAGGAAGACAAAAGAAAATTATTATACCATATTATCCGAAATGATAAAATAGATAATGTGTTGGTTTTTACTAGAACAAAGCACGGAGCCGATAATGTAGTAAAAGCATTAAAGAAAAACAGCGTTACCGCAGAAGCCATTCACGGTGATAAATCTCAAAACGCAAGACAACGGGTATTGGATGCTTTTAAAAACAAAGAAATATCTGTATTGGTAGCCACCGACATAGCGGCTCGTGGAATTGATATTGAAAGTTTACCTTTTGTAATCAATTTTGATATTCCAAACATCTCTGAAACCTATGTTCACCGAATTGGTAGAACAGGTAGAGCTGGAAATAGTGGCTTAGCCATATCCTTTTGTGCCCAAGACGAACAGCCCTATTGGAAAGACATTGAAAAATTAATCAAAATCAATGTTAAAGTAGAAAAAGAACATCCATATCCTTACACTGAAGTGGCCCCAAATCCTATTTTGAAAAAAGAGTGTAAATATAAAATTATTCTTTGAAAAAGGAATTTGTTTATGTTATTAAACATCAATCCTTAACTTATATTAATTAACCTTATGAGTGATAGTATTAAAGACAGA
>CAIRMK010000420.1 GCA_903879645.1 uncultured Bacteroidota bacterium | reverse complement strand
TGTTTAGCGGTAACTAAATTAGACGGGACTGCAAAGGGTGGGGTAGTAATTGGTATTTCCGATCAATTTCAAATTCCTGTAAAATATATAGGTGTAGGCGAAGGTATTGAAGATTTACAAGTGTTTAATAAATATGAATTTGTAGACAGTTTCTTTAAATAATTAGTGTATGAATAGGTTTCTTTTATTTTTTAAATCTGCTTCTCCATTACTATTGATTCTAATTAGCTTTGTTATTGAAGTTTTAGCTAAATTTATTGAGAAATGGTTTGCTAGTTTTTCGATGGGATTAGAACTTATTACTTTTATTTTGTTTTTTTATGCTTTAATAAAATTCTTTAATTCAAGATTCAAATAGATTACAGAGTGCCTTATTGATATAAGGCACTTATTTTTTGCCAAAGAGCATCATCAAAATTTGATAATGCCATATTTACAGAATCTGCAGCGTTCCCCATCCTAATTACTACCATTTTCTTACTTGGAATTACATATATTTTTTGGTCGTTTTTACCTAATGCCATAAACATATCATTTGGTCCGTGTGGAATTATACTCCCATTTAATTGCAATTGACTCTGTGGTAAATGATAACTTGCTTTTCCGTTTAACCACCATAAATAGCCATAAGCTTGATTAATAGACTGTGAAGTGTTGGTTGCAAAATTAAAATAGGTTTGATTGATTACTTGTGTTCCATTCCAAACCCCATTGTTTAGTGCCATTAGACCAAACCGCGCCATACTTCTTGTGGTGCTCCAAAACACGCTGTTATTGTCTGATTGAATCCAAGAACCAGTCATGCCAATTTTAGTACTTAGTTTTGTGCTGAAATAATTGCTCCAAGTTTGGTTCGTTGCATTAGCAACGACATCTTGCAGTTTTACATATACATTGTCATAAGCCCATCGAGTGCCTGCATCTGCATTATAAATTAGACAAGAAGGAATAACGCAGTCATCTAACGTTGGATCTGAATTATCATTGTACGCATCGTCCAAGCCTGAAGTCATTGATAATAAATTTTTGCAAGTAATTAAATTTTCTTGAGCCAAAGTTTCACTTGTCCAACCTGTCCCAATATAATCAGAAACCTTATTATTGATATTTACAAAACCTTCTTGTTGTGCAATTCCAGTTACAGTTGAAGTTAATGTTTTACCAGCACTTGCCCAATACCAAGGAGTTGTTGCAGTATGACCATTAAAATAATTTTCCATTACTATCCTTCCATTTACTAAAATCATAAACGATTTTGAGTTTTTTAATTGTAAATAATCTAAAAGAGGTTGCACTGAATTTTGATTCCAACCTAAATCAGAAATAGTTTTGGTTTCCCAAGTATTGCTACCATCGTTTGGAGGAAAGTACATCGATTCAACTATTGGAGATGAGTCTGTGGCATGTTCAGCGCTACAACCTAAAATAAAAAGAGTTATAATTAATAAGAGTAAAATTTTATTCATGGCAAATTTTATTTTATTTGAATAATTAATAGCAAAAAGGTTTAATCAAAAATACTTTTTTATTCTTTAAAATAAATTGTAATTTTAGATTTTATTTATATTATGAAAAAAATAATTGTATTTTTCCTTATTGGAGTAGTAATAGTTTCTTGTAAGCAAACTATCACGGATAAAGATATTACCAAAATAAATGGTTATTGGGAGATTCAAAAAGTTAAACTTCCTCAAGGAGATAAGAAGGAATATAAAGTAAATGAAACAATTGATTTTTTTGAAATCAAAAATAAGATTGGATTTCGCCAAAAAGTGATGCCGCAATTGAATGGAACTTATTTAACTAATAATATAAAGGAAAATATTACTATTTCAAAAGTTGGAGGCAATTTTTATATGAATTATTCAACTAATTTTGGAAAGTGGAAAGAAGAAATTATTGAAGTTAAGGATTCTGTTTTAGTTCTTAAGAATGAAGCCAATTTAGAATATCATTATAAACGACAAGTCCCTTTTTCAATAAAATAGGTTAAAATTAATTCTTCAAAAATGGCAAAACGTTTAAGCAATCAAAGTTCTATTTCAGAAGTTTTACAACAGTTTATTCAACAAAATAAATTGGAATTAGGTATGGATAAAATTTATGTGGAACAAGCGTGGAAGTCACTTATGGGAAATGGTGTAAATAGTTATACTCAAGAAGTTATTCTGAAAGGAAGTACATTGTATGTTAAATTAACTTCGGCTGTTTTAAGAGAAGAATTGAGCTATGGGAAGCAAAAAATTATTAGCATGCTAAACGAAGAACTTCGAAAAGAAGTCGTAAAAGAAATAGTTTTAAGATAGAAAAACCCGTTTCATTGAAACGGGTTTTTATTTTTTAGGCACTCTAATCACTGAACTCAGTCAGTTGTTGTGCTAAATATTAGAATTGCTCTCTTCCAGCAAAGTGAAAAGCACCTTCGATAGCTGCATTTTCATCAGAATCTGAACCATGAACTGCATTTTCTCCAATTGAAGTTGCATATTTTTTACGGATTGTTCCTTCTGCAGCATCAGCTGGATTAGTAGCACCAATTAAATTTCTAAAGTCTTCAACTGCATTATCTTTTTCTAAGATAGCAGCAACGATTGGTCCTCTTGTCATGAATTCAACTAACTCACCAAAAAATGGTCTTGCAGCGTGAACAGCATAAAAGGCTTGAGCATCAGCTATAGTTAATTGAGTCAATTTCAAAGAAACAATTTTGAAACCACCTTCAGCAATCATATTTAAAATCCCACCGATGTGTCCTTTTTCAACAGCATCAGGCTTAATCATTGTAAATGTTCTATTTGTAGCCATTTTTATTTTAATTTATTTGTTTTTTTATTTTAATTCGGGTGCAAAAGTAGTATTTCTAAATTGAAAAAAAAAATCCTCAAGTAGTTGCTTGAGGATTTGTCGTAATAAATTTAATTATTTTAGCTTTTAATCAATTTTATAGTTTGAATTTCATTGGCAGATGCAATTTTTGCAAAATAAATACCAGTAGTTAATTGTGATGCATCAACAGATATACTTTCTGAATTATTTGTTGTTTTTAAAACGGCATTTCCCAAAATATCAGTTATTTCAATAGTTCCAATAGTTTCTTTTGCAGAAAAGTTCCATACTGAAGAAGTAGGATTTGGAAAAACTTTCAAGCTAATTTTAGAAAAATTGTTGGCTTTCAAATTTTGGATAAAAGTATATGTTCCATTATTAAAATTAAATGTAATATCATAAACTCCTGCAGTTGTAGGAATGTTTACTCCATCTTGAACGCCTGTTCCCATAGGGAAATTTGCATTTCCCCAATTCGTAACCCATGAATTATTTAATCTAAATTTTACTTCGCCATCGGAGAGCGTTTGTTGTAATAAAGTATATGTAATTCCATCCGTTGTTGT
>CAIRMK010000419.1 GCA_903879645.1 uncultured Bacteroidota bacterium | reverse complement strand
GGGAGTATTGAAAATAACTTATTGGAAAAATATAAGGAATTAGTAAAGGCAGTTGCGGTTGAACAGCTTCATTATCATTTAGTTTCACGGTATTTTGAATGCAATATTCTTATTGATGGTTTAGAAAATAAATTGCAAAGTAAAGTAACCGATTATTTAGACACTATTTCAAACTATGCAATTTCTATAAATAAAAATGAATGGTTGTTGGCCCGTAACATTAGAGCATTATTGCATTTTGGATTTAAAAAAGAGCTTTTAAATCACATTCTATTTAATGAAATTGTGAATACTACCATAATGAAGAAAAGCCAAAACAAAAAATCGGCTGCACTATATATTATTCAATTGTATTGGCTTTACAGCAATAAAGAAGATACGATTGCCTACCAACCGTTTCATCTGTCAATTGACTATTTACAAGGAAATTCAATAGAAAGAATTGCCATTGAATCAGCCACAGCTAGTCTTTATTCGAAAGGAAAAATTAAAAAACAAATTGAAGAAAATTTAAAACAGTTTTGTACTAATGCTAAAATGAAATGGATTATAAACTTATTTTACAACTAATTGTTTTAAAGTAATAACAGAATACCTCCAATTGTTGCAAGGGCTATTAGCAACCAATCTTTATTGTTAAGTTTTTCTCTAAAAAAATAAAGCCCAACTACTAAAACAATGAGTTCAAATATTAATCCAATAAATATATTCAAACTTACAGGAAATTGAGTTAATGTAAAATTGCTTAACAAACTTCCTCCAGCCACAAGGAAACCCATAAGTAAACAAAGTAATTGATTATTATTGTTTAGTCTTGGAGGTAGTACTCTTTTTTCTTTGAAAACAAGTAATCCAATACAGGAAACAAAAACACATAATTCAAGTATAATGCTAAAATTAATTACTCCAAACTTTTTGATGGGAATTAAATAGAGTACAAAGGATATTCCCCAAATTAGACTAAATAATAAGGTTAAAAGAACTTCTTTTGAAATTTTAAAATCTACTAATTTATCTTTTTGATGGAGAAGTAAACCTATACAAAACAATATAAGTGATATATATTTAGGAAAACTCAAAGTTTCATCAAAAATTATTACCGAAGTTATAAAAGAAAAAACAGGAGCAATTCCGTTTAAAGGAGCAATAAAACTTAATCGCCCATTTTGTAAAGCTTCTGTGTAAAAATACAATCCCCAAAAGCTAAAAAGGCAAATAGAAACACAAACGATCCAATCTTTAAAAGTAATAACTGAAATTACTTTATTAAAATTTTCAATTTCATTATATTGAAAATAATACTTAATCAACAAAAAGAAAAACAATGTAGCAATAACTCTGTAGATAATATAATGATAATTTTTATCTCCACAAACCAGTACTTTCTTCCATATTATCCCAGAAATAAGGAAAAATAGTGAAGAAATTATTTTTAATAGTAATGAAGTATTAAAATCGAGCATATTTAGATAAGTAGCAGTTTTCAAATATAGAAAACTTTCTGTACAAAAAAAGAGCTTCAGAAAATTCTAAAACTCTTTCTATTGAAATATATAATTTTATTTTATGACAATCCAATAATTTTACCATCATTATCAATATCTATTCGCTCCGCATTTGGAACTGCTGGTAAACCTGGCATTCGCATTACATCTCCAAGCAACGGCACGATGAATCCAGCACCACTAGCAATTTCAAACTCACGAACTGTTATAGTAAAATTCGTTGGTCTTCCAATTATCTTTTCGTTATCCGAAAAACTTGCAGGTGTTTTAGCCATACAAATCTGAAATTCATTAAAACCTAAGTCATTAATCATTTTCAATTGTGTTTTAGATTTTGAAGAAAACTCCACGGAATCTGCTCCATAAATTTCTTTGGCAATAGTATTTATTTTGTGTTCAATTGAATCTTCATTTTTATACAAAGGTTTGTAATTTGCTTCACCCTTATTGATTTCAGCAACTACTTTTTCCGCCAATGCAGCTGAACCTTTTCCGCCTTCTACAAAAGCCGTACTAACAATTGCTGTAACTCCTTTTGCCAAACACAAGGCTTTCAATTTATCATATTCAGCTTGGGTATCATCTGGAAAAGCATTAATACTTACCACAGGATTTATTCCAAATTTCTGGATGTTTTCGATATGTTTTTCTAAGTTGCAAAATCCTTTTTCAATCGCAGCGATATTTTCAGTTTTAAAATCTTCTGCTCCTAAACCAGCATGATGTTTAATAGCACGAATGGTAGCTACCAAAACTACGGCATCGGGCTTCAATCCACTTTGTCCACATTTGATGTGAAAGAATTTTTCAGCACCTAAATCGGCACCAAATCCAGCTTCGGTAACCACATAATCGCCTAAAGAAAGCCCCATTTTAGT
>CAIRMK010000418.1 GCA_903879645.1 uncultured Bacteroidota bacterium | reverse complement strand
GGTTGTAGGTTGTAGGTTGTGGTTTTTTAGATACTCTTCAAACTTTGTATTTACAAATTCGATGTTGTTTAGATTTTGCAATTGACATTGATTTTTTGCAATTGACATTGTGTTTGTACAACCTTCTAAAGTTGTGATTCTCCCTTTTTTATTTCCTAAAGTCAAAGCAGCACTTGCTAACCCTAAAGAAGTTCCTATTTCAAGAATGTTTTCGGGTTGAAAATAATTTACAATTCGGAATAATAATTCAGCTCTTTTAGATGAAATCCCTGCGTTTTTTGCAATTTGATTAATAGCTCGTGTATTGCTTTTAAAAACTCTTGAGCCAGCACCGAAATCGGTTACTTCAATGGTGTTTTTATTTTGTAAAAGGGCGTTTCGATAGTTTTTTAAAATAGAATATTCAGGATAATTCTTTTTGTCATAAAAACATTTGGTAACCAAATTAAATACAAAAGGAGAATGTACTCCATGCTGATTTTTGGAGTGCCATAGGAAAGTTATGTATGATTTTATAATTTGTAGCACAGAGTATCCCAAAGTTTAGCACAAAGTAACGCAAAGAATTAGTAACAAAAAAAACGTTGAGGAACATTGTGACGAACTTCGTGTGACGTTGTGAACCATTATTCCATTTTTGAACTCAACTCAAACCAACGTTCTTCTTTCAATTCCATGGTTTGAATTATTTTCTGCAATTCCAATGCCTTAGCTTCAATTTCGTTGTCGGCTACTTTTCCGTCTGAGAATAATTGTTCGATTTGTTTCTTTTGGTATTCTAAATCTTTGATTTCTTTTTCAATTTTATTGAACTCTTTTTGCTCGTTAAAATCTAAACCGGATGAAATAGTTTTAGTCTTCCAGTTGTTTTTTTCTTTGTTATCGTCCTTGTTTGCTGGCTCAGCCGAATCTTCATACGCTCTAAAATCAGAGTAATTTCCTGGAAAGTTTTCTACAATTCCGTTACCTCTAAATACGAATAAATCATCTACAATTTTATCCATGAAATACCGGTCGTGTGAAACAACAAGTAAGCAACCTGGGAAATCCAACAAGAAACTTTCCAATACATTCAATGTTACAATATCCAAATCATTCGTTGGCTCATCCAAAATCAAGAAATTTGGATTCTGAATTAAAACGGTACACAAATACAAACGTTTCAATTCTCCACCACTCAATTTTTCTACAAAATCGTATTGTTTTTTACTGTCAAAAAGAAAACGCTCCAAAAGTTGACTTGCTGAAATCAATTTTCCTTTCATCAACGGAATGTATTCACCATATTCTTTTATAATATCTATGACTCGTTGTCCCGGTTTTGGATTAATTCCACTTTGAGTATAGTATCCAATTTTAATCGTATCACCAGTAATTACTTTCCCAGAATCAGTCGGAATAGTTTGCGTCAACAGGTTCAAAAACGTCGATTTCCCTGTTCCATTTTTACCAATAATCCCAATTCTAGCACCACGTTGAAAATCGAAACTGAAGTTTTCTAAAATCTTTTTGTCTCCGAATTTCTTTGAAATCTTATGCAACTCGATAATCTTGCTTCCAAGTCGTTCCATATTGATTTCTAATTCCACTACATTTTCTTTTCTGCGACTTTCTGCTTTTTCTTTAATTACATAAAAATCATCTTGACGCGATTTTGATTTTGTAGTTCGTGCTTTAGGTTGTCTTCGCATCCAAGCCAATTCTTTTACAAAAAGATTTTGCGCCTTATCAATACTCGCATTTTCGGAAGCCAAACGTTCTTCTTTTTTCTCTAAATAATAAGAATAATTTCCTTTGTAGCTATATAATTTTCCGTTGTCTAGTTCTATGATTTCATTGCAAACGCGTTCCAAAAAGAAACGGTCGTGAGTAACCATAAATAGCGTTATATTTTCTTTGGCAAAATAACTTTCCAACCATTCAATCATCT
Source organism: uncultured Bacteroidota bacterium (assembly GCA_903879645.1). Taxonomy (GTDB): domain Bacteria; phylum Bacteroidota; class Bacteroidia; order Flavobacteriales; family Flavobacteriaceae; genus Flavobacterium. The sequence goes on along the minus strand of CAIRMK010000418.1, from coordinate 2,417 downwards.
CCAAATCTAAGTGATTGGTTGGCTCATCCAAAATCAATAAATCGGGTTTGTTAATTAAAATTATTGCCAGTGAAAGACGTTTTTTCTGTCCACCAGACATGTTTTTTACTTTCAATTTGAAGTCTTCCAACTTCAATTTGAACAAAATTTGTTTGAATTGGGTTTCAAAATCCCAAGCATTATGTCGGTCCATATCATCAAAAGCTTTTTCATAAGCTTCGGTGTCTTCTGGATTTTCTAATGCTTTTTCGTAACGCTCAATTACATGTAGTATTTCATTATCTGATGCGAAAATACTTTCCTCAACGGTCAGTTCATCTTGCAATTGTGGCACTTGCGATAGAAATGCCATTTTAATTTCTTTTCTAATCACCACTTGCCCAGAATCTGGTTCGTCTTCGCCATTAATGATTTTCATTATACAGGTTTTTCCTGAACCATTTTTGGCAATAAAAGCAATTTTTTGGTCTTTATTTATTCCAAACGAAATGTCTTTGAACAAAGTTCGTTCTCCAAATGATTTCGAAATATTTTCAACTGAAAGGTAATTCAACTTGTTAAGTATTTGATAATTAGTAATTTAGCTTTTTAATAATTGATTAGGTCTCTAATTTAGTCTCTAATTTATCAATAGCATCAAAAAAAAGCTATGCAAAGATAGCTTATTTTTTTACCTTTTACCTTTTAAGAATTTTTCAAGTTCGGTTACTTTGTAACGTCTTCTATTGTTTCCAAATGGTGTAGTGGGTTTTAGTTCTTTGTCGTATTTGCCTAGCGTGGTCATTGATTTGAAACTCAATATACGCATCGCTTCACGACTATTAACGTAATCCATTATGTCAAGTGTTCCGCACTCTCTGTCAAATCAATACCAGTGCCAGCTCGTTACCTTGTACGATGTGTTTCAATCGTAGCCGTTTGTCAGATTATAGCAAAGTTACACATTTATTATCAGAATAACAACTTTTTACGCTTGTTTGTTCTTATTTACACATTATCAGTACTTTATAGCTTTCTCTTTTAATATAGGACGAAATAAATCTTTGATTATGAGTTGATTAGGTTTTGTTTGTTTATGTAATTAACAAATTGTGTTAAGTTGCGTATCTCTGCTATGTTTGTATTGCGGTTGTCCAGTATCGCAATATGTATCTTTGCCTCAATTTCTTTTATTCGCTTTATAATTATGTGGTGTTGTGCTGTTGTTCCCATGTGCAAATGGTAACATTTGTAATCTGTTGGCGATGCTTCAACACTAAATATCGTATGCGAACCTCGTAACGCTTTTACTATGGTTGTGCCTATATATTTATAAAACGCTACATCGTAGTTGCCAGCTAAATTTATCGTTATCTCATTTTTGAAATTGGTTGCTCTCGCTTTTGCTGTGTGTACTCTTTTAGCTCGGAATAGTTCTACAACGCTGTAGTGTATGTGCCACACATTACGCTCTTTATATATTAATTTGCCTATGTGTTGGTTATTAGTGTTGATTAAGTCTTTTATTCTAGTTTTTAATTGTCTGTATTTTAGCGTTGTAAGGTTGTTTGTTTCTAATGCTCTTAATGTATAGTAAATGTTGGTTTTGGTAATCATAGGTTAATATTAATTTATTCCTTTGTTATTGTAATCTTATTTTTATGTATTTATTATCTGTGTTAAATACCGATTAGATACAATTGGTAGCACACGAATAAGTATACTTATATTGCCCCTAAAAGTCAAGTTACCTAAAAGCGGTAAATCATTTTAAAACTTTTTGTTTTTGGTTAACTATTTGTAATTCAATTTTATAATAAATATAGAGTGATTTCATGTAGGTAAAATCTTAAGCAAACCTTAAGAATTAATTAATGTTAAAATACAATAATATTTCTTACATGGTTTCGTTGAGGTTCTTTTATTGCCTCTTCTATTTTTAAAACCTCATCGAATGACTATAACTTTAAATAAGGCTCTTAAATTGAATATTATTTAATTACCTTTGTCTTATGCTTAAATAGTTCTTTGTTGCCTTAAATAGCTTTAAAACTATCTTATTTTTAATATGAATGTATTTCGTATAAAATAAAAAAGCCCTAAAAAATTAGGACTTAATTGTTATTGTATTGATAATTATGTAGTTAATTGAAATTGTAGAGTTTTGAGTCTTTGCTGTCTTTTGCTTTTAATCTGTTTATTCGGATTACTTCGTTACTAAACATTTCGGCTTTCTCTAGCATATTTGTTTTAACGTATATGTGTACGCTGGTGCTTCTGTCTTTTTTGGCTGGGTGTGTTACGTAGCTAATTACGCTTTCTGTTAATCCTAGCTTGTCTAAATTGGTTATATGCTGCTATTAAGTAAGGAGTGCAATTATTATTAGTGGTTATATCATTTGCTGTAAATGCGTTTCCTACCACTTTCCATTCAATGG
>CAIRMK010000417.1 GCA_903879645.1 uncultured Bacteroidota bacterium | reverse complement strand
TTCTCCAATGTGAGATTGAACTTCAAGTACTAACAAAGTACCGTCTTTTCTAGTGATTTCCAATGAATCGTAAATTTTTGGTAATTCAGCATCTTTAGTATTGAACACTACGTCAACTACTGGTCCGATGATTTGTGAAACTTTTCCTATTGCTTTTGACATTGCTTATGTATTTATTTAATAGCGTTTTAGAAATGAAAAAATGATGTCTTTTTTCAGAGTGCAAAGATAATTTTTCTAAATAGAAAACCAATAACAAAAGAGTATTTTTTTTAAGTAAATTTTAATTTTTTTATGCCACGACACCTCAAATAGCAATAAATCTTTGTCTTTTCTTGAAATGATAATCTATAAACTCATTTCATTAAGGTAACAAAAAAACTCCGTCTATTGCTATACAGATTTTTATCTATGCTCTATTTTATTAAACCGTTGGAGATGATAAATAAGAGATTCTGTAATTAAGTCTATAAATTTTCTGCGATTGTTATACAAAAATGTATCATTAATTATCATTTTTGCATATTTAAATTACATTATTGAGAATTAAATTATCATTTTGGAGATTTAAATTAGCAGTTTTGAGAATTTAAATTCCATTTCTGAGATTTAAATTATCATTTTGGAGATTTAAATTAGCAGTTTTGAGAATTAAATTTTCATAATTGGTATTTAAATTTCCATTTCTGAGAATTAATGATACATTTTTGGTATTTTAATTTACTTAAATGAAAACCCATGTAAAAGAATTTGCAGTTTTACTATGCTTAATTAAAAGAAAAGGTAAAAAAAACAATACAAATTACTTTTAATTTTATTTTGAATACATTGAAGTCGTTTAAACTTCATCATAAAAAAGCCTCACTTCAAAAAAGAAGCGAGGCTTTACATATAAAAATTATTCTATTACAAAGAAGCTGGGAAAAGAATTCTATAATTTCCTAAATCTACCGCTTTTAAGTTAGAACCATACGTTGCGTTAATGGCTTCCATAAATTTATTAGCAATCAAAGCATACCCTCTTGGACTTGGGTGAACCCCATCAAGCGAGAAGGCATTTCCTGTTACATAAGTAGAAGTCATGGTAAATGCATTAGCCGTAATTCCACCATTAGCTACTTGACTTAAAAAAGTATTAGCATCTACAAAAGCCAACCCTTTAGATGTAGCTAAAGATTGAATAGTAGCATTGAAGGCGTCGGTAGCCGTAATAACTTGAGCTGTTTCTGAAGCTGTTAATACTGTACTATCACCCATTGGATAAGAAACTCCAATAGTATTAAACGGTGAAGGAGCCCCTGATTGTGTCGTTCCAATAACCGTTTGTGAAGTTAATAAAACATAATCTCTAGAAGCTGTAGCATTGCTAGCATGTCTGGCTTGACCATAGATACTTCCTAGATATCCTGCAGTAGCAGAACCTAAAACCGGAGTTAAAGCACCTGTAATATAAGCGGATAAATTTGGTAATGATTTATCATAAATTAAAAGTGGATTATGTTCAACTGTAGCTGGGTTATTATCATCTGCTACTATAGTTACAAATCTGTTAGGCTGTCCTAAACCTGTAGTAATTTGATTAATGGCACCAAACAATTGATTCAATTGAGCAGCACTTGAAGCTGGCAATCCTGGAATAGGATTGGTTGGAACTGTAGTGAAAAATGGAACAGAAGTAACATAAGGGATATTAGCAACAACTCCCTTAGCACCATTAGACGTTAATTGTGTAACTAACGTATTGTAAACAGAAGCAAATACATTCGGATCCGTAATATCGTTTGAACCATAAGTTGCTGGATTCATATTTCCTGTTTGGTTAGTACCTGTTCCTCCAGAGGTAGCATAAGCTAACACATCATTGTTTCCAATCCATAAAGAAAAGAAAGTTGGATTTTGAGCCATAGCATCACCTAAAACTGTAGAAGTTGCAGAAGAAGCAAACCTTACATAATAAGGATTAGCTTGACCTGTAGCAACGCCTGCTACATTACCATAACCTGGCGCAATTAAGTGAAAACTTTTTGCTCCTGGCACTCCCATATTATTAAAAGGCCCTGTTAAATGATTGATAACATCTGTTGATGGGGAACCAGCAACTGTTGCAGGTCCAGTTCCATTAAAATACAATCTTGGGGATTGAATTGGAGTCCCTGCAAGAAGTAAACCTCCTACATTGTCATTCATAAACGGAATAGTAAAAGCACCACCACCTACTTGAGCAAATTGTTCTGCTAAAATAGCTGGGTAAGATCCTTTTTGTCCTTCTATAAATAGGGCTCCATCACTATATCCTGAAGTCAATGAGTTCCCTAAAGATACATAGTTTGAGAAATTTGCAGACCCTGCCGTTAATGGCAATCCATTTGAAGAATTAGGAACTACTGTTGTGTCGTCACTTTTACTACAAGCTACAAAGGCTAACGAAACCAATAGTAACCATTTGAAATTTTTTATCATAATAATATAATATTAAGTTGTTTACTAAAAAAATTAAGGATTGATAGTTAAAGAAGCAAAAACCTGTTGCCCAATTAATCCAGCACCAAGAACTTGTTGGTATTCTTTACCACCAAGATTGGCTGCTCCTAATTTAAGTACTGATTTTAATTTTGGAAGTGAATAATTTATTTGAGCATCAATCACTGTAGCTGAAGAAATCATACCATCAACAAATGTGGATTGCCATAAATATTCACTGTTCCATCTTGCACTTACATTAAAACCAAAGTTTTTGAATAATTTTTCATTCCCAAACGAAGCTTTAACTCTGTGTTTTGGTGTGTTAAATCCAGCTTCAAAACTTGGATCTTTTGATTGATCAAAATTAAATTGAGCATAATTATAATTAGCCCCAACTTCAAAATCTTTATATACTTTTTTAGCTACCCCAATACCAAACCCTAATGATTTGATTTCAATATCTGTATTGGTATACAATTGGTATACTCTAGTATCTCCATTTACAAGAGCCATAGCTGATTGAAAACCAGGATCAGTTGGTCCTGCAGCAACATTTGGAGAACTAATAGCTGTTCCATAGAAAGGTGCAACTACATTTAAGTTTCCAATAAAATTATTATAAATATTATAATAACCATTAACATCAAAAGAGAATCCTTTGAAATCTCCTCTATATCCTAAATCAAAAGCTTTAACTGTTTCTGGTTTTACTAAAGTCGCATTAGATTTTGTTAATAATGTACTTGCAGAAGCAAATCCAGCAGGAGATGAATTAGCACTTAAAGCTGCCCCAAAAGCTGATGCTGATGCTGCTGTATACGAATTGTAATAAGCATTTACTCCTGTCATTACAACTGTCGAAGAACCTACAAAAGGTTGTCCTGACAAAGAAACAGGCAATGTTTCTGTATATCTTGTTAAATTCTCTGAAGCAGAACCAACTAATACGGCACTTCCTACATTAAATCCAATATATTGATCTTGTGTAGATGGGTTACGGAAACCAGTTTGGAATGAACCTCTAAACGTATGATTTTTATGTTCTCCTGCAGAATAAACTGCCGATATTCTTGGGGAAAAATTCCCTTCAAAATTTTTAGATTTATCATAACGAACAGAACCTGTCAGTTTCAATCTATCCTCTACTAATTTCTTTTGCGCTTGCGTATATAAACCATATTCATTATAGTATATTGGCCCATCGCCATCAGTATAAATTCTACCATGAGA
>CAIRMK010000416.1 GCA_903879645.1 uncultured Bacteroidota bacterium | reverse complement strand
TTATTTTTTGTGTTGTTATGGCAGCGTGTTCTAAGAGTAATAATACTGATCCAACACCAATAAGAGATTATGCAACGCAATATGCAGCAGATAAAGATACTATTGATAAGTATCTAAATACACATTATATGACAGTTGACCCAACAACATTTGATGTGACTTTTACTAAAATAGCACCAGGAGGTACACAACAATCTATTAAAGCACAAACCCAATATCCATTATTAGACACTATAGTGGTACAAGATGGTATTAATTATCATATCCCTTTTATAAAATTTAGAGAAGGAGATATTATTAATGGGAAAAGGCCTACTCAAGTAGATTCTATTCACGTAGCTTATAAAGGAGTTACTATGACTGATCATAAAACTTCTGAGCTTAACTATAATGAAATTGATTTTGATGCAGCTGTAAATCCTGTTTGGTTTAAGCTTCAAGAAGTAATATCAGGATGGACACATATTCTTACTAATTTTCATACAGGAACTTATACGACTAATCCTACTACATTTGTTAATTATGGTGCAGGAGTTATGTTTTTACCATCGGGATTAGCTTATTATAATAATGCAACATCCAGTATAGGAGCCTATTCTCCAATCATTTTTACGTTTAAGCTATGTGAAGTGCACTATAGAGATCATGATGGAGATGGAATATTATCTAAAGACGAAAGGAAGTTAGATCCAAGTGTTAGCCCGTTGTTAAGATGGAAAGAAAATCCTGCTTCAGGTTATGATTATAACGGTGATGGAGTTATTGATTCTACTGAAATGTATGATACAGATGGTGATGGTATCCCTAATATGTATGATATGGACGATGATGGCGATCATGTGTTGACAAGAATAGAAACAGTTAAAGACCCAGCAGATATAACTTTAACTGCGGTATTAGGGCATTATCCTTTTGATCCTACTCCAACAGAGCCTAAAGGGGTTCCTGCAAGAACAGGAACTGCAGGTAATTATATTTATGATTATACTACTAAAAATAGATTAAGGAAATATTTAGATCCTTCGTGGTAAAAAAAATCCCGTTCATTATTGAGCGGGATTTTTTTTACTTATAATTTCACTTTTTAGTTTAGATACATTTTAAAATAATAAGCAATTAAAATAGACTAGGTTTACTTTTTAGTGTCCATTTTTTTTCTTTGTGCAATCAATTCATTAAGTTTTTTGCCATAAAGTGATTTGGCAATTTTGGGTGTCATTGATTTTTGAATGGTATCCAAATATTTTAAATTAATATCAGATATTTCAGCAACAGCCACATAAGGAGCCACATCATAATCGGCGTGGTTTACAGCAAAATTGGTGGTGTATAAATATTTTCGTTTAAGGACATTATCTTGTTCTTGTTGCATTTTGGTTGCCTCAACTATGTTCGTGTTTTTATAGGCGTCAAATCTCTTTTTGATTAAATCTAAATTTTGATCTACGTATCTCGACACCACTTTTTTATATTCATCATATAATTCTTGATTTTTAGACCCTGTAATTTTGGCGTCAGCCGTAAAAAATTCTAATGACGATTCAATGTTAATAGATCCTGGTTCCACAAAAAATGGAAGATTATTATCTATGGAATTGGTAACTCCTCTATCTAAAAACAAATAAAACATTTCAGGGGAGTCAATATTTATATCGCTTTTAAAGTGCGAATCCCCATCAATTTTAATACTGTCAAGTGCTATTAGTGAAGTGTCTTTGATGTGTTGAATGTAAAGTGTTCCTTTTTTAAATCCTTTGATATAGCCAGTAATATGAAGGTTTTTATTGGATTTTTTTTCAGAACAAGAAGATAATACAATTAGTGATAATAACGCTATGACTGTTTTTTGCATGATTTTTTATTTTCGGCAAAATAATAAAAAAATCCCCAATTTATAGCATAAATTGAGGATTTAAAAAAGAGAATGATTCAAGTTTATCCCTTTAGCCAAGAATTTTTTAAAGCTTCCTTAGTAGCATCCACTTGTCTGTAGCCTTCTGTTTCTTCATAACTAAAAATGGCTTTTCCAGTCAGTGTTATTTCTTTTCCGTCGCGTTTTATTTTCATTGTTACGGTTTCGCCTTCTTTCCAATTTTGTGCCGTTGTCATTCCTTCCGACATAGTATCTATCGTAAATGGTTTTCCGTTGATGTCAACAATAACATCATTTCCTTTTAATCCCATTCCAGATAAAAACGGACTTAACGTAACATCATTTTTAATCTTTAATTCTTTAGTAGCAACATCTACCGTTATTGCAACACTCTTGTTATTCATAAATGGATTGGTTGCTTTCTTGATTTTAGCTTTACTAACCCCCATTTTAGCAAAATACTCATCATAAGGAATAGGAGTAGTGCCAGAAACATAAGTAGTTAAAAAAGTACCTACTTCTGGATACGTCAATTCTGTTATTTTAGCAAAAAGTTCATTGTCATTGAATGGTTTTTTAGGTCCATAGACCGCAGTTAATTGTCGCATTAAATCTAAAATTCCTTTTTGTCCATTGCTTTTTTCTCTGATAATGATGTCAATACACATTCCAATCAAAGCTCCTTTTTCATAAACATTTAAATATTGTTCTTTATAAGGTTCCACCAAAACATTTTCACTCATTGTCGTAAACGGCATGGTATCATTAAGTCGTTTTGCATTGTTAATTTTGCTTACCATTCTTTTATAAAAAGCATCTTCAATAATTAACCCTTGATTTACTTGAAATAAATTAGCAAAATACTCCGTTACTCCTTCATACATCCAAAGGTGTTGTGACATTTTTGGAGTATTAAAATCAAAATAATGTATTTCGTTAGAATGCACTCCTAGTGGGGTTACTATATGAAAAAACTCATGCGAAACCACATCAATCAGTTCTTTACCCAAAGCTGCTGTAGACATCATTTCT
>CAIRMK010000415.1 GCA_903879645.1 uncultured Bacteroidota bacterium | reverse complement strand
ATCAAATACTGAGGTTCTTTTAGAACGAATCAAATCTTTTAATTTAATCCAAAAAGCCAATGTGAGATAGAAACCAAATCCGAGTCCTACTGTTACAAACGAAATATAAATAAAAAACAAACGTACACTTGTTGCTCGCATCCCCAATTTATCGGCTAAGCGAGATGAAACATGAAAACCATGTTTTTCAAAAAAATAACGAATATTAGTTATCATTTTTTATCTTTTAAAAGTTCTAATCCAACGGAACATTGCAAGCATTTTTTATTATTACAATACTCATTTTTCAACTGTAATAACGATTGTGATTGAAATGCGTTTTTAGATTTAATTCCAAATGTAGTAAACTTTTCAATAATGTTGTTTTTCTCCGCTGGAATATTTGAAAGAAAATCAATCAATAATTCTGCATTTTCCTTTCCCAAACTATTGGCGTATGCAAATTGAATTGGAACTATAGTATTTATAATTAGCAAATCAATAAACGATTTTGACAATGATTTTTCTTTTTTTGGACTGGCTTTATCAAAATTGTAATGTGATTTCCAATAGTCACTGACAGAAACAGTAAAAACCCGATAAATTTCATCAATTGTCTTTGCTTCAATTATTTTTGAAAACAAGTTGCTGTGCAAATGAAAAACCATTGCTAATTGAGCTAATCGAATTGTGGGAAAATTATCTGGTCGATGTTTGAAAAACTGAATTGGAGCGATAGCTGGTTTCTTCAACTTATATTTTAAAACAATATAATCATACCAAGACTTTAATTCTTTTGGATAATTATCTTCAACTTGCAACGGAATCATGTCGGCTTGACCGAAAAGCAAGGCTTCAAGATACATCACTTCCAATGCTTCTTTCCTAATGAGTGAAAAAGTTATGGATTTTGCAACTTTAAAAAACATTTCGCCATTGGTATTCAATCCGAAGTTTTTAGCTAACATGCAAAATAAAACGGCTTCCCAATCATTTTCGGTTTCTTGTAATAATTGTTGAATTGGATTTGACTTTCGCTCTAATCGTTCAAAAAACAATCGCTCTTGCCAATTGGACATTACAAAATCAGGCACATCTTTAATTTGGTTTTCACAAAATATCCAAGATTTTTGAGTAGTTAGTTCTTTATATTTATGAAGTTCTTCTTTAGAAACATACTTCTTAAGTTCAAGAACAGCAATTTCTGAATTATCTTTTCTAAAAATTGGAGTATCATGTTCCCAAACCACATGAAGAATTACGTTGTTATAATTATCATCTTTTTCATGATGATGTACATACCAATCAGAAGACTTAATGTGAATTTCAATATTTCCAGCCCATTTTTGATCGTCTATGACAATTTGCGCATTGAAAAAATCCGGTCCAGCTTGTTGAATGTATTGTCCGAAGTTAAGAATAGTTAAAACTTCTTCGTTTGTGGTTTTTAAATTGGTAAAGTCCAATTTCTTATACAACCAAATGTAGTGTAGAAAATCTTCTTTCATAAATAGTATCTATATGGCTTTGAGTCCACTAAAGTAATTTTTTGAATTGAATTACACAAATTTCTTATAATTAAATTTCAAAACTTACATTTGTATAACAAACGAAAACACAATGAAACAGCTTATTTATATTACAGTTCTATTACTATCTACATTTACTTTTGGACAAATCAATTATAAAATCACTTATTTGAAAAGTTCCAATGGAACATTAGTTGAAAATCAAGATGCTGTTATAGTTTTTTCAAATGAGAATAAATCTATTATAACATCAGAATCTATTATAAAAAATAAAGCCGTTGTTCCTTTTGAACAAACAATAATTACAAATTCCATTTATTTTCAAGTGGCTAATTTGAATATTTCAAAAACCAATTCAACAAAAGACAGTACTTCAATTGGCAAACAGAACTTTGAACTTAGTAATGAAACCAAAAAGATATTAGGATATAATTGCAAAAAGGCAAAAACAATAATCAATTCCAATACTATAGAACTTTGGTATACCAATGATTTAAAAATTAAAGGAGCACCTTCAATATTGGGACAAAATTTAGGTTTAGTTTTAGAAACCGTTCGTAACGGAAATTTTGTGATTTCTGCTACTAAAATTGAAAAAGTGAAACAATTTCCAATATTAAAAATTGACCAAACAAAAACCTCTGATATATTGACCTACAAAGATTTACTTTGGAAAAGCAGATTCACAACAATTCCTATTTTTAAAGATGAAATAATTAATTTTTCTGATGCTTCGAAGTCAAATGATAGTATCATGCGATTTGCAAATGGTACTGTAATTTTAAGGAAAGTAAAAATTCCTGCTCTAGCAAAAGGAAGTCAGGTTTTTGTAGATGTTACCGAGCAATCTGAAGGCGATGCTTATGATAGAACAGGTTCTGTTTTTATGATTCCGACAAATAAGAAATTGTCTTTTTTAGACGGATTACAGAATGGAGTTAAAACACTACCTATTTATGACAACGGAAACGGAAAACAATACCAAGGAATTGTTTCTACTGAAAACTATTTACCATTAATAGAATTGATGCGATTCTTTACGCCTTTTGGAATCAAAAAATACAATACAATTCAGCTGAAAGATAAAACTTGGGAAGAACGAGTAAGTTACCGTCAAGACATTTCGGAATTGACTACAGCTTTAAATGACAAAGAAGTGTATGTCGGAACATTCATTGGAAATTATGATAAAGGGGGACACAAAGTAAGCGTAAACATTACAATTCATCCAGAGGAAGAAAATGCAATTGCTAAATCGGGTAGTGTAATTCCGTTGTTTAATTCCACTAATGTAATGGAAATGGCAGGGCAAGAATATGGCACTTTATTCAATTCAGATAAAGGATTAATAGTAACTTTTACATTAGATAAAGATTTGAAACAAGCAAAACTTCGATACATTTCAACTGGTCATGGTGGCTGGGAAAATGGAGACGAATTTGTTCCAAAGAAAAACACCATTTATTTAGATGAAAAAGAAGTATTTCATTTCACTCCTTGGAGAGAAGATTGTGGTTCGTATCGTTTGTACAATCCAGCATCAGGAAATTTTCCTAACGGATTATCATCATCCGATTACAGCCGTTCTAATTGGTGTCCTGGAATGGTTACGAATCCAACTTACATTGATTTAGGAGAACTCAAAGCTGGTACTCACACTATTCAAGTTAAAATCCCTCAAGGGGCTTCAGAAGGAACAAGTTTTAGTTCTTGGAATGTTTCT
>CAIRMK010000414.1 GCA_903879645.1 uncultured Bacteroidota bacterium | reverse complement strand
GTCGAATCAATACGTTCACCAAAATGATAGAAATTCAAATTATTTCTGGTAATATTTCCACCAAAAGAAAACGTATGAACTGAAACTCTACTTTCTTGTTTTTGAGAAATATAGGTGTTGTCAATCAGGTTTGCCGATTGTAAATCATTTTGAATTTTATAATAATCTACAATAGCTCTTTTTTGAGCAAAAATCTCAGTAACCGAATTGGTCAATACTGGATTTTCATTCAAACTTTGATGCCTTTCAATAATCTGAACATGGGCATTTTCACCTACAATTACTAAATTTCTAGGTTGTACCATCAAAGCATTTTCCTTTCCTGTTGAGAAATAAATGATTTCAATTGGCTTTTCTACCACTTTACTTTTCGGAATATTGATGTACGCTCCTTCGCTTGCAAAAGCTGTATTCAAAGTGGTTAAACTCTCTTCTTTACTAGCAATTTTATTAAAATAAGCATCAATAACCATCTTATATTTTGGTTTGGTTAATGCCGATGACATCAAGCAAACATCAATTCCGTCATGTGTTGTTGCCGATAAAAACGAAGAGAATTTTCCGTCTACAAAAATAACTTTATGGGTGTCTATTTCATGCAAAAAGTATTTTTTTACGGCAGCAAATTCAATCGCATTTTCATGTTTCGGAAACACTGAATAATCATTTTTCAAGATAGCATTCAGCGAAGTATATTTCCAAGCCTCCTCTTTTTTAGTTGGAAACCCTTTATTTTCAAAGTTTTTTATAGCCGAAGTACGAACATCATGCAAACTTGCGTTCACATCAATTTGTTCTTCAAATGCCATAAAAGACGATACTAATTTTTCTTTTAAATCCATTTTATACTTCTAATTCAGCCTTAATCCAATCGTATCCTTTTTCTTCAAGCTCGTAGGCTAATTCTTTTCCACCCGATTTAACAATTTTACCGTCCATTAATACATGAACAAAGTCAGGAATGATATAGTCTAACAAACGTTGGTAATGCGTAATAACTAACACGGCATTATTTTCGTTTTTAAGCTTGTTTACACCATTGGCAACGATACGAAGCGCATCAATATCCAAACCAGAATCGGTTTCATCTAGAATCGCTATTTTGGGTTCTAACATCGCCATTTGAAAAATTTCGTTACGTTTCTTCTCGCCGCCCGAAAAACCTTCGTTTAACGAACGAGATAAAAACTTTCTATCCATTTCTAATAATTCCGATTTCTCACGAATCAATTTCAGCATCTCGTTGGCAGGCATTTCGGCTTGACCATTAGCTTTTCTTTTCTCGTTGATGGCTGTTTTAATAAAATTAGTAACAGAAACCCCGGGGATTTCAACCGGATATTGAAACGACAAGAAAACGCCCTTGTGAGCTCTTTCTTCTGGAGCTAATTCTGAAATGTCTTTGCCTTCTAATAGAATTTCTCCTTCAGAAACGGTGTAGTTTTCATTTCCTGCAATAATGGAAGAAAGAGTCGATTTTCCAGCACCATTAGGTCCCATAATCGCATGAACCTCTCCTGCTTTTATCTCAAGATTAATTCCTTTTAATATTTCTTTGTCTTCTACCGAAGCGTGTAAATTTTTTATTGATAACATTTTATTATTGTTTCAGATTTAAAGTTTTAAGTTGTTTTTGCTTCATGTTCTTAAAACATCTTTTTATTTAATTTATTGGAGTAGTATTTGGTTTAGTACAGGTTCAAAATTGAAACCTTAAACTTGAAACAAAACTATCCAACACTTCCTTCCAATGAAATTTCCAACAACTTCTGTGCTTCTACAGCAAATTCCATTGGCAATTTATTTAAAACCTCTTTACTAAAACCATTTACAATTAAAGCAATGGCTTTTTCAGTTGGAATTCCTCGTTGATTGCAATAGAATACTTGGTCTTCACCTATCTTGGAAGTGGTTGCTTCATGCTCAATTTTAGCACTTGAATTTTTACTTTCGATATATGGAAAAGTGTTGGCACTGCAATTATTCCCCATCAATAACGAATCACATTGCGAAAAGTTACGAGCATTATCTGCATTAGCACTCACTCGAACCAAACCTCGATAACTATTGTGTGATTTTCCAGCAGAGATACCTTTTGAAATGATAGTAGATTTTGTGTTTTTACCAAGATGTATCATCTTCGTTCCTGTATCGGCTTGTTGATGATTATTAGTCACCGCAATAGAATAAAATTCTCCTATCGAATTATCTCCTTTCAAAATAACTGATGGATATTTCCAAGTTACCGCAGAACCAGTTTCTACTTGCGTCCATGAAATTTTTGCGTTTTTCTCGCAAATCCCTCTTTTGGTTACGAAGTTAAACACACCTCCTTTTCCTGCTGCATTTCCTGGATACCAATTTTGAACCGTCGAATATTTGATTTCAGCATTATCCATTGCAATTAATTCAACAACAGCAGCGTGCAATTGATTTTCATCACGGCTAGGAGCGGTACAGCCTTCCAAATAAGAAACATAACTTCCTTCGTCAGCTACTAAAAGGGTTCTTTCAAACTGACCAGTACCCGCTTGATTGATACGAAAATAGGTAGATAATTCCATAGGACAACGAACGCCTTTTGGAATGTAACAGAAACTTCCATCTGAGAAAACAGCAGAATTTAAAGCAGCATAAAAATTATCCCTTTGAGGAACAACAGTTCCTAAATATTTTTGAACCAAATCAGGATATTCTCGAATTGCTTCAGAAATCGAACAAAATATAATTCCTTTTTCGTTTAATGTTTTCTTGAAAGTAGTCGCCACCGAAACGGAATCAACTACAATATCCATAGCGACATTGTTCATCATTTTTTGCTCATCAACTGAAATCCCTAATTTTTTGTACATCGCCAAAAGTTCAGGATCTACATCGTCCAATGTTTTATTTGGATCCGCTTTTTTAGGAGCAGAATAATAGGAAATAGCTTGAAAATCGGGTTTTTCATAATGAACATTAGCCCATTCTGGCTCAACCATTTCTTGCCAAGCACGAAAAGCTTCAATACGCCAATCGGTCATCCATTGCGGCTCTTCTTTCTTTAACGAAATAGCGCGAACAATGTCTTCATTTAGCCCAATAGGAAAAGTCTCCGAATCTAAATCCGTATAAAATCCATATTCGTATTCCTTATTTTCTAATTCAACTTTTAAGTCTTCTTCTGTGTATTTTGACATTTTTTTTAGTCTTAAAGTTTAAAAGTCTAAAGTCATAAAGTCACTTTTGATCCTTTCGGCTTTATGACTTTAGACATTCGACTACAGTGAAAATGATTCTCCACATCCACAAGTTCTGCTGGCATTTGGATTGTTAAACACAAATCCTTTCCCATTCAATCCTCCTGAGAATTCTAAAATCGTACCTGCCAAATACAAGAATGATTTCTTTTCAACTGCTATTTTTACGTTATTATCTTCAAAAACTTTATCCGTTTCAGTTAGTTCTTTGTCAAATTTCAATTCATACGACAACCCTGAACAACCACCACTTTTTACGCCCACACGAACATAATCTTTGGCAGGATCAAAACCGTCATCCTTCATCATATCGATGATTTTTTTGCTTGCTGTATCAGAAACTTTAATCATAGCTTATTTTGATTTTGTCTAAATAAAGCACAAAGTTACTACAATTATCTATTTTTTCAACAATTCATAACATTTTTATAACGAATGATGACATAGAGAAAATCGATTAATGCTATCTCTAAAACCTAACTTTTAAATGGAAATTGAAAAAACAAATTATTTAAAAAATCCAAATCTGATATTTCCTGGCATCTTAATAGAGATTATATCCTGATTTAAAATATATTTATAGCGTATATATGTCGTGTTTAT
>CAIRMK010000413.1 GCA_903879645.1 uncultured Bacteroidota bacterium | reverse complement strand
CCTAATTCAATAAACGAAAAATGATTGGGAATTTCCATCCAATATTGTTCTGCCAATTTCCCTATCTCGGATAATTGCATGCTACCGTTTTGGATGGTACCGAAAAAATGTTCTCGATTTTGGGTGCAGATGGTAATGAAATACGCACCGTTGGTTCTGTAATCCCAAGTTTGTAGACGCGTGGAAGGGATGCGGTATTTGTTTTGAAATTTGTTTTGCATGGCGTTGAATATTATATCGTTGTGCGAAATAATGAATAAATTTTTATTCAAAAAAATTTATTCAAAAAAAAGAGACGCGATAAATCGCGTCTCTACAAAATATATTTTCCGAAATATTACATATTTCTTCTATACTGACCACCAACTTCAAACAACGCATTGGTTATTTGCCCTAATGAACAAACCTTGGTAGCGTCCATTAATTTTTCAAAAATATTTTGATTGTTGATAGCAGCATCTTGAATAATTGTAATCTGTTCTGCTACTTTTTCACCGCTTGTTTTTTGCAAATTAGTCAACATATCAATTTGATATTGTTTCTCTTCTTCGGTAGCACGAATTACTTCAGCAGGAATCACTGTTGGTGAACCTTTAGAACTCAAGAAGGTATTCACACCAATAATTGGGAATTCGCCAGTGTGTTTCAACGTTTCATAATACAATGATTCCTCTTGAATTTTAGAACGTTGGTACATGGTTTCCATAGCACCAAGAACACCACCACGCTCCGTGATTCGGTCAAATTCTTGTAATACGGCTGCTTCTACTAAATCGGTTAATTCTTCGATAATAAACGACCCTTGAATTGGATTTTCGTTTTTCGCCAAACCTAATTCTTTATTGATAATTAACTGAATTGCCATTGCTCTACGAACTGATTCTTCTGTTGGAGTTGTGATAGCTTCATCATACGCATTAGTATGCAACGAATTACAGTTGTCATAAATAGCATACAATGCTTGTAACGTAGTACGAATATCGTTGAAATCAATTTCTTGTGCGTGTAAGGAACGACCAGATGTTTGAATGTGGTATTTCAACATTTGCGCTCTTTCGTTAGCACCATATTTATTTTTTAAAGCTTTCGCCCAAATCTTACGCGCCACACGACCAATCACAGCATATTCTGGATCGATTCCGTTGGAGAAAAAGAACGATAAGTTAGGTCCGAAATCATTGATGTTCATACCACGACTTAAATAGTATTCCACATAAGTGAAACCATTAGCCAAGGTAAATGCCAATTGTGTAATCGGATTTGCTCCTGCTTCAGCAATATGATACCCAGAAATAGAAACCGAGTAGAAATTACGAACATTTTGTTTAATGAAATATTCTTGAACATCACCCATCAATCTCAATGCAAATTCAGTAGAGAAAATACAAGTGTTTTGCGCTTGATCTTCTTTTAAAATATCCGCTTGAACTGTTCCACGAACTTGAGCTAGCGTTTTCACTTTAATATCATTATACACATCCAAAGGCAATACTTGGTCACCTGTTACCCCTAGAAGCATCAAACCTAAACCATTGTTACCTTCTGGCAAATCGCCTTGGTATTTTGGTCTAGCCGTTCCTTTTTTCTTGTAGATTTCGTTGATTTTTTCTTCTAATTCAACTTGAAGTTGGTGTTCAACAATGTATTTTTCACAGTTTTGATCAATGGCAGCATTCATAAAGAACCCTAACAACATTGGAGCTGGACCATTAATGGTCATTGAAACCGAAGTCATTGGATGACTCAAATCAAAACCAGAATATAATTTTTTAGCATCGTCCAAACAACAAATTGAAACTCCTGCATTTCCAATTTTTCCATAAATATCAGGACGAATGTGTGGGTCGTTTCCGTATAAAGTTACACTATCAAAAGCAGTAGAAAGACGTTTAGCTGGCAATCCCGCACTAACATAATGAAAACGTTTGTTGGTTCTTTCTGGACCACCTTCACCAGCAAACATTCTTGATGGATCTTCACCTTCACGTTTGAAAGGATACAATCCAGAAGCAAATGGGAATTCACCAGGTACATTTTCTTGTAAATTCCATTTTAAAATATCACCCCAAGCTTGGTATTTTGGTAACGATATTTTCGGAATTTGAGAATGTGATAAACTCTCTGTATGCGTTGCTATTTTGATTTCCTTATCACGGACTTTAAAGCTATAGAAAGGATTTTTGTATTTGTTTACTTTTTCGTCCCAAGTTAGAATTACTTCCCAATTGTAAGGGTCTAAATTCATTTTTACTCGGTCGAATTCTTTTACTAAAAGATTTAAAAACTCATTTCTACTTTCATCTTTTGAATGTAAAATAGTTTCTTCGATTCCAGCTTTTGTTAACGATGGTTTACTGCCAAAAACAGTTTCTATCGTTTTATAAATTCCGTATAATTTCTGAGCTACTTCTACTTGAGTCAAAGCAGTTTCGTCGTATTTTCTATTGTTCTCAGCAATCTCCGATAAATATCTTGTTCTATGTGGTGGAATAACGAATATCTTCTCACTCATTTCACGAGTGATTTGGAAAGTCGATTTTAAATCGGCTCCTGTTTTCTCTACAATTTTATCCATAATAGATTTGTAGAGCGTATTCATTCCAGGGTCGTTGAACTGTGAAGCGATAGTTCCAAAAATTGGCATTGTATCTACATCAGCATCCCACAGATTGTGATTGCGTTGGTATTGTTTTTTAACATCACGAATGGCATCTAAAGCACCACGTTTGTCAAATTTATTTAAGGCTACTAAATCGGCAAAATCCAACATATCGATTTTTTCCAATTGCGTGGCTGCACCAAATTCAGGTGTCATTACATACAAAGACACATCGGAATGATCCATAATCTCAGTGTCTGATTGGCCAATACCCGAAGTTTCAAGAATAATAATATCATATTTGGCTGCTTTCAACACTTCAATAGCCTCATTCACATATTTAGACAAAGCCAAATT
>CAIRMK010000412.1 GCA_903879645.1 uncultured Bacteroidota bacterium | reverse complement strand
CCGGCAGAACTCAGGTATTGAACGCCAGCCATATCGAGGATCAGGCGATAGGACCCTTCACGGACAAGGCCATTCAGGTAATCGTCGAGATGCCCGGCCCAGTTGGCATCCAGCCGTCCTTCGAGAAAGATCCGCTGTTCCCTGCCGGGAATATCTTTTCGTATATCAAAATCCATTCCTCTGTATTTTTTTTGTGCAAAAGAGTTAGTTGAAAAGAACATTAACAATCCTAAAAGTACTATTTTCTTCATAAAATATTTTTTTTGATTAATACCGATATGCATCGCTAGCATAACTTTAGTTAAGTTCGTCAAAAAATATTCTAAACGTCAAATCACTAACAGCAAACTGCTTATATGCAGCCCAAATATATAAAATTCATTTAAACTACTTGTGTTTACTTAAAATTAGCGTGTGTTTATTTAAAAATTAATACTATTATTTCATAATTTAATGGAACTATCTACTACTGTTGTTCACCGTTTAACGATAATGTTAGGCTCCGGGATGATTATAGTTGGAGGAATTAGGGATTGGGAGCTTCTCTATACAAATTTTAAAGACAAAAATTGCATTTTCCCCCTGAAAATCCAATCGAAGTGAAGGGGAAGAATTAGGAATTACGAATTATGAATTAGGTGTTGGGGATTGGGATTGGTGTTTTTTTTAAAAGAATTCTTTGTAGGCGACGAATTGTGTGGTTACTCCTGCGTTGATAATAATACCATTAACGTTGTCTAATTTATTTTTAAATTCTTCTACTAAAAGTTTTGTATGGAATTTTTGATAGACTGCTGTTTCATCGTTTCTCCATTTTTTAAATAAATCAACGTTAGTGAAAGCGACTAAGTAATTTTGTTCGTTTACTTCATAGGTTAATAAAATACGTTCTTCTTTTCCTTCTTTGTTTATGAATGTTGAAGCTCCATCTACGACGTCGGTTTCCATAACAAAGAAACTGTTACCAAGTTCTAATTCAGTTATGATGCTGCCGTATAAAGTTTCGTTTTGATTGCTATCTGCGTACTCGTTTAGTAGTGTAACGAGTCTGAAATTGTCCATTTCGTCTAGGTTCATGTGTAGTGTCATAGGGTTTGATTTATTAGATTAAACAGTATTGTTTACAATAGAATTATGATAAAAGTAAAAAGTTTTTTTTTAGAAAAACAAAATGTTGGGAATTAGGAATTGGGGATTGGGGATTCTTGGGTGTTGGGGATTTAAAAAATACGGTTTAACTGATATATTTGAGTTTTATCGATTATATTTTTAAGCAATTATTAAGAAAGCTAAATTTAAGTTATGATTGAAATTGCATAATAGATTAATTAGCAAGTATATAGTGCTTTTTATTTGTTTGTATTTTTAGAGTATCAAGAGGAACTAATCACTGAATATAAGCCAAAATAAATGTATCGTTATGGGAAAAAGATTTGAAAGACTTGAAAAAGAATTGGAGGAATTGAAACGTATGATTCATCCGTTAGTGAGTTCCAATTCGAATGTTGAATTGTATGATAGTGCTAAAGTGAAACAGAATTTGAAAATTAGTGATAGTACTTTGTATCGGATGCGAAAGAATAAAGAGATTCCGTTTCGGCTTGTTGGTAAGATGTATTATTATCCGAAAAGTTTTTTTACATAGGCGGTGTTGGAACAATATCAATAAATTAGGATTGACAATTAGTTATTTGGTTATTTAAAGCATAAGATTCGAGAGGGTTTTGTTCTTTTTTTTTGGTGTGGCTTGTTGGGACTACTATAGGCAAAGCTAATCCTTAATTGAGTTGGCTTTTTTATTATATTTGTTGATGTATTAATGGGATGCATTTTGTCTTTCTACTCAAAAAAATGAATCAGTTGTTTAAGTTTGTAATGTTGTTGTTTTGCCTCACCTCTTTTGGCAAAGAAAAGGAAGGTAAGATAACGTTTGATTTGTCTCCTATCAAAAATCAATTTGATCGTGTTGTCATAACGATTAGAGGAATTGAAGAACTCGGGGACACCCTAAAGATTGTCGATACTTTAAAAGTGGTAGAAGGCAAATTTGTCTATCATTTTTCAGTGTCCGAAACAAAGTTGGCAAGTTTTGATCTCTTAAAAAATAATGAAGAGGTAACAACTGTTGGTCTTCGAGATGCTACCATGTCGGAGGTAAGTCCCTTTTGGTCAGAGATATGCATTGGGAATGAAGATATTAAAATAAGTTATTTGTATTCCGAATGGAGAGGAAGCTCTCCTTCTGTTGAAGCCTTAGCCGAGGGGATTAAAGAAAATAAATGGTATCAAAAGTTCGACACTACCTTTGGCACTGCCGTTACCTTAGAATTCGTAAAGAATTATCCCAATAGCTTTGCTATTCTACAATCTGTCTATAATCAAAGAGGACTGTTTTCAAGTACGGAGTTATCGGATAGAATGGTGCTGTTTGCAGAGGAGCTGAAACAGTCGGCTACGTATAATAAACTTCAAAAGTACCGGGATAAAAAAATACTTATAGAGCAAGGTGATTTTGGAAAAACCTTCCATTGGGTAGATAGTAACGATAATACCTACGATTTTAAAGCAGTACTGGGTAGTAAAAAGTACGTGCTTTTGTTTTTTTGGTCAAGCGATTGTCAACCTTGTAAAAATGAGCTTAATAAATTAAAAAAGTTCCAAGAACAATATTCTGAGCAAGTAAATATTGTGAACATGAGTACCAACACTGATTTGGAACAATGGAAAAAAACTATTGCAGAAGAAAAAATGACGGGGTTTAATTTGTCTGGAATCCCTAATAGCAAAGAAGGGGTTAAAGAGGTATACCGCATTGATACCTTGCCGGAGTTTTTATTGTTAGATAGTCAAGGTAATTCTTCCATCAAAGAGGTTGTTACGGAATTAGAAGAAGTCGACTATTTTTTTAAATATCCGCAAAAACCTGCAAAATAAAATAATTAGAGCGGAAGGTGGTTACATAAGCCGAATAAACTTGAACGTTATAAGAATGAAGTATATGAAAAAAGGGATAATAGTTGTTGTAGTATTCGCTTTCAATTGGGCAAACAGTCAAACACAAGCCACTTTAGACAGTATTGCTACCGATTATAAAGCGTGCATAGCAAGAACAGCTGACAAAGTAAATTGTACTAAGGAATTGTACTGGGTGTATCAGGACGTAGAAACGCAATTTTATTTTAAATCAACACAAAAATTAGACGCAACAACCAAACACGCTAAAGATATAGAGGAAGGAAAATGGGTAGATAGTAAATACTACCATTTTTCAGTTGCGTATCTCAATTTTAAAAAAAAGCATCCAAAACAAGAGATTACTGAACCAACCAAAGATGGAGAAAATGATGCTTATTTAACTTTTAAATCAATTGCGGAGTATATCCTTTTGCACATAAAGGAGTTGATGTAAACTAGTTTGTATCATTACTGTAGATGTTATAGTTACGTAACAAAATTAACTTTGATACATTTTGCTACTATGCAAAATAATAGTAAAAAAGTCGCAACTTATACTATAATATGTTGCGACTTTGTGTTTGTAGTTCTTAGTTACAAAAACCTATCTCGAGTAATTTGGAGCTTCTTTGGTAATTGTTACATTATGCGGGTGGCTCTCTCCTATTCCACTGGTGGTGATTCGAACAAAACGTCCTGTTTCTTGTAGTGTTGGAATGTCTTTAGCACCGCAATACCCCATTCCGGCTCTTAATCCGCCTACGAATTGTTGCATGCTTTCGTTGAGTTCGCCTTTGTAAGGTACGCGACCTACTATGCCTTCGGGTACTAATTTTTTGATATCGTCTTCTACATCTTGGAAATAACGGTCTTTAGAACCTTCTTGCATGGCTTCCACAGAACCCATTCCGCGATAGGATTTGAATTTTCTTCCTTCAAAAATAATGGTTTCGCCTGGTGATTCTTTGGTACCGGCTAAAAGCGAACCTAACATCACACAATCAGCACCGGCTGCAATAGCTTTAGGAATATCGCCTGTGTAGCGAATCCCACCATCAGCAATCACTGGAACACCTGAACCTCGTAAAGCGGCAGCGACTTCTAGTACGGCTGAGAATTGAGGAAACCCTACCCCTGCTACCACACGCGTGGTACAGATAGAACCGGGACCAATACCAACTTTTACGCCATCGGCACCATTTTCAACTAAGTACAAAGCGGCTTCTGCTGTAGCGATATTACCGACAATAACATCAAGGTTAGGGAATTTAGCTTTTACCAATTTCAAAACATCAACCACGCCTTTGGTGTGTCCGTGGGCAGTGTCAATAATAACGGCATCTACACCAGCATTGACTAAAGCGGTAGCTCTTTCAACCGCATCGGCAGTTACTCCAAGAGCAGCAGCTACACGCAAACGTCCGAATTTATCTTTATTAGCCACTGGCTTTTGTGCCAATTTGGTGATATCTCTAAAGGTAATTAACCCAATTAATTTATAATTAGCATCCACTACGGGTAGCTTTTCAATTTTATTTTGTTGTAAAATGCCTTCGGCTTCTTGCAAAGTAGTGCCTTCAGCAGCTGTTACCAAATTTTTAGAGGTCATGACTTCTAAAATGGAACGGGCGTTTATTTTTTCAAAACGCAAGTCTCTGTTGGTCACGATTCCTTTTAAGGTGCCAATCTCATCTACCACAGGGATACCACCAATGCCGTGTTCTTTCATTAGCATTTTAGCATCGCCAACGGTTGAATTTAAAGGTAAAGTGACTGGGTCAATGATCATACCCGCTTCGGCACGTTTTACTTTTCTAACTTTGGCTGCTTGTTGCTCGATAGTCATGTTTTTGTGTAACACTCCTATACCGCCTTCTTGCGCCATTGCAATTGCCATTGAGCTTTCGGTAACTGTATCCATAGCCGCAGAAACGATAGGCACATTCAAGGCAATATTTCTCGATATTTTCGATTGGATGTTGACTTCGCGCGGTAAAACTTCGGAATAATTTGGAATTAGCAGTACATCGTCATAGGTTAACCCCTCGCCAACGATTTTAATAGTGTGTGCTTTCATTGCAATTTGTAGTTGTAGTTAAATTGCGTGCAAATATAGTGAAAAAGTGAATAGTAACTAGTGAATAGTGATTAGTTTTCAAGTTTACTATCTTAATATGATTGAAAATCAGATTAAAATGATTACCTTAGTGTAACTTCTTAATTAATTTTTTATGATTGATTCAAATAAAAATAGGGCTGGATTGACCAATGAAGAAGTGATTGCCTCTCGCAGTAAGAATGGTTCCAATTCTTTAGAACACCAGCAAAAAAATCATTTTCTGATTTCATTAGTGGCCATGATTAAAGAGCCCATGTTTTTATTATTACTCGTTGCCGCCTGTATCTATTATATATCGGGTGACTATGGTGATGGCGTATTCATGACCATTGCGATATTTCTAGTGGCTACTATTTCTCTCTTTCAAGAAACACGAAGTAGAAATGCTATTGATGCGCTAAAAAAACTATCACAACCCAAAAGTAAAGTCATTCGAAATAGTGAGCTAATTGAAATTCCAAATGAAAGCATTGTGCTTGGTGATTTTATTCAAATTGAAGAAGGTAATTTTATTCCTGCCGATGCCACCATTATTCAATCTAATGATTTCTCTGTGAATGAATCTATTTTAACTGGGGAGTCGTTGTCCGTTTTAAAAAGTGAAGATTCCGAAAACAAAATCGTTTTTCAAGGAACTACTGTAGCCAGCGGAATGGCTATCTGTAACGTTACTGCGATTGGAAACTTAACAAATCTAGGTAAAATAGGTAAAAGCTTGAATGAAATTGAAGAAGAACAAACTCCTTTGCAAATTCAAATCAACAATTTTGTAAAGAAAATGTCCCTAGTTGGATTGGTTATTTTTGGCATTGTTTGGGCTTTTAATTATTATCATTCCAAAGTAATTCTGGATAGTTTACTAAAATCATTAACGATTGCTATGAGTGTTATTCCAGAAGAAATTCCGGTGGCTTTTGCTTCCTTTATGGCGCTTGGGGCTTGGCGATTAATGAAAATGGGGATCATCACCAAACAAACCAAGACGGTTGAAACTTTGGGAAGTGCTACCGTGATATGCACGGATAAAACAGGGACCATTACAGAAAACAAAATGAATTTGGTGGAATTGTATCTTTTCCAATCAAACGCAATAATTGATAGCAAAGCAAAATTAAATCTCGAAGCCGAAGAACTATTACATTATGCCATGCTGTCTAGTGAGGCAATTCCGTTTGATGCGATGGAAATAGCACTGCATGAGGCGTATACTGAATTAAAATCCAAAAATGACAATACAAATTATAAATTAGTATACGAATATCCTTTAAGTGGAAAACCACCCATGATGACCCATGTTTATGAAGATACTAAAGGAACAAAAGTCGTCGCTGCTAAAGGTGCTCCTGAAGCCATAATTGCGATTTCTAATCTATCGGAAAAAGAAAAAACACAAATCACAGCTGCTATGAACACGATGACAACTAAAGGATATCGCGTTTTGGCTGTTGGAATTGTTGATTATAAAGAAACTGAATATCCTAAAACACAACAAGAATTCAAGTTGAATTTTAAAGGATTAGTTGCTTTTTATGATCCCCCTAAAGCTAATATTCAGCACGTTTTTGAAACTTTTTACAAAGCCGGAATTCAGATTAAAATTGTTACAGGTGATAATGCTGCGACGACATCAACTATTGCCAAGCAAGTTGGATTTAAAGATGCCGATAAAGTATTGAATGGTGATGAATTGATGGAAATGGATGCCACTGCTTTACAACAAAAAGTGATGGAAACTTCCATTTTTACGAGAATGTTTCCTAGTGCTAAATTGAAAATTATTAAAGCACTAAAAGACAACAACCAAATAGTAGCAATGACGGGTGATGGTGTTAATGATGGTCCCGCTTTGAAATCGGCGCACATTGGAATTGCTATGGGTAAAAAAGGAACTGAAATTGCAAAACAAGCGGCTAATTTGATTTTAATTGACGATGATTTTTCTAAAATGATTGATGCCATCGCGATGGGAAGAAAGATCTATCTGAATCTTAAAAAAGCAATTCAATATATTATTTCTATTCACATTCCTATTATACTGATTGTACTTATTCCACTGGCTTTAGGCTGGATATATCCGAACATCTTTACTCCTGTTCATATTATCTTTTTGGAAATAATTATGGGGCCAACTTGTTCCATCATTTACGAAAATGAACCTATGGAACGCAATTTAATGTTAGAGAAACCAAGACCTTTAACCACTACTTTTTTTAATTTAAAAGAAATTTCAATAAGTATCATTCAAGGGTTAGTCATTACTTTGGGATTGTTGTTTATGTATCAATATTGTGTGCGAGAAGGTTTTACAGAAACCTATACACGAACTTCAATTTTTCTGACGTTGATAGCAGCTAATATTTTTCTAACACTTGAAAATCGCTCGATTAATTATTCCATTTTTACTACTATTCGCTATAAAAACAATTTGGTTCTACTGATTATAGGAATTACAATTGTAGTTACTTTGCTATTACTATTTGTCCCTGTTTGTTCAAAGTTTTTCTTATTTGAAAAAGTAAACTATATCCAAATCGGTCTTAGTATTTTAGTTGGATTTGTATCGGTAATGTGGATGGAGGTGTATAAATTCTTCAAGAGAAGAAATCATTAATGAAACTCTCCAAACAGTCGTGTGGCAACATTATAAGCGCTTTCAAAACTCATGGGACTTGTTCCAGTATCTGCTTTTTGTTGGGTGAAATAGGACAACATTTTTTCGGTAGGCATGTTGCCTGTTAAGTCGTCTTTTGCCATTGGGCAACCACCAAAACCTTGAATAGCGCCATCATAACGACGGCAACCTGCTTGGTAAGCGGCATCGATTTTTTCAAACCATTTATCGGGGGTGGTATGAAGATGGGCACCGAATTCGATGTGTGGGTATTTCGGAATTAAATGGGCAAACAAATAGCTGATTACTTCAGGAGTAGAACTTCCAATTGTATCCGAAAGGGATAGGATTTTGACCCCCATATTGGCTAACTTTTCGGTCCACTCGCCTACTACATCAACATTCCACGGATCGCCATACGGATTTCCGAAGCCCATAGAAATGTAGGTTACCACTTCTTTGTTAGATTGGTCTGCGATTTCTAAAATCTCCTGTAAGGTGACCAAACTTTCAGCTATGGTTTTGTGGGTATTTCGCATTTGAAAGTTTTCCGAAATGGAAAAGGGAAAACCTAAATATTGAATTTCTTTATGAACAGAGGCTAGAGACGCACCTTGTGTATTGGCAATAATGGCCAATAGCTTGCTCTTGGTTTGCGACAAGTCTAATTGGGTTAAGACTTCTGCCGTATCAACCATCTGCGGAATCGCTTTGGGTGACACAAAACTTCCAAAATCAATAGTATCAAAACCTACACGAAGTAAGGCTTGTATATAATCTACTTTTCGTTCCGTTGGAATAAAAGGTTTGATGCCTTGCATAGCATCGCGTGGACATTCTATGATTTTGATTTTTTCCATTGGAAGCCAAAGATAAAAAAGAAAACGATTTCGTAACTATAAAATTACTTTAGATTTTTTAAAATTGCCTTATTAATCTGCTTCACCAGACTTGGTCCTTCATAAATAAAACCGGTGTACAATTGGATCAAACTGGCACCTGCTTCCAATTTGTCCAAGGCATCTTGAGCCGAATGAATACCTCCTACTCCAATAATCGGGAATGATTTATTGCTTTTTTCAGATAGAAAACGAATGACTTCAGTAGCACGATTGGTTAACGGTTTACCTGACAATCCACCTGTTTCAGATTTATTATCAGATTGTAACCCGTCTCTTGACAAAGTGGTGTTGGTTGCAATAATGCCTGCGATTTTGGTTTCGTTTACAATTTCAATAATGTCTAATAATTGTGAATCGGTTAAATCGGGGGCTATTTTTAGAAGGATAGGTTTAGCATTTGTCGTTTGCAATTTATTGTTTTGCAACGTTTGCAATAAGTTCTTCAAAGGTTCTTTTTCTTGCAATTCGCGAAGATTGGGTGTATTGGGAGAACTTACATTTACCACAAAATAATCGACATAGTCAAAAAGGGCTTCGAAGCAAATTTCATAATCTTGGGTAGCCTTTTCATTAGGTGTCACTTTATTCTTTCCGATATTACCACCAATGAGCACATTAGAATTCTTTTTTAAACGCTCCACCGCTTCTTTCACACCGCCGTTATTGAACCCCATTCGATTAATGATAGCCGAATCTTCCTTCAAACGGAATAATCTTTTTTTAGGATTTCCTTCTTGCCCCACAGGGGTTATTGTTCCGATTTCGATGAATCCGAAACCAAAATTGGATAGCTCTTTGTATAATTTGGCATCTTTATCAAAACCTGCGGCTAAACCGACTGGGTTTTTAAATTTTAATCCGAATACTTCTGTTTCTAAGCGTTTGTCATTGACTAAATATAACGATTTGAAAAGTGATGGAAATCCAGGTATTTTAGATAAAAATCGAATTAAAGAAAAGGTGAAATAATGGACTTCTTCAGGATCGAACCAAAAAAGAATAGGGCGAATGAGTAATTTGTACATTGTGTAGTAGTTGTGTGGTGCAAAAGTAAGATTATCGGAGGTAAAAACACAATAATTTAATTTTTTTTACTTAATTTTACTACTCTAACTAATATCTAAATATTATGAAATCACGTAGACGTTTAATTGTTTTTACTCTGTTGTTTTCTATATGTATTGGTAACTATAGTAGAATTGCCAATCATGATGGAATACGAAATGTAGTATTTTTATCTATTTTTGCATTGGGAGTAGTTTCCGCTTTATTCTTAAGCGAAATTATTGCGGCCATTAAAAACAGATAATTTTTTTATGAATATAAAGTTGCTAGCTATTGGCAAAACGGATGACAAATCGTTACAAACTTTGATCGACGATTATACAAAACGGCTCTCTTTTTATATCAAATTTGATTTAGAAGTTATTCCCGACATTAAAAACGTTAAGAACTTGTCGGAGATGCAACAAAAAGAAAAAGAAGGCGAATTAATTTTATCAAAGTTGTCACCAACAGATCAATTGATTCTATTGGATGAAAATGGAAGTACTTTTTCTAGTGTAGGATTTTCTGATTATTTGCAAAAGAAAATGAATGCCGGAATTAAGACTTTAGTATTTGTAATCGGTGGACCTTATGGTTTTAGTGAAGTTATTTATAAAAAAGCACAAGGGAAGATATCCCTTTCGGCGATGACTTTTTCGCATCAAATGGTACGTTTGTTTGTAATTGAGCAATTGTACCGTGGGTTTACTATTTTAAAAAAACGAACCGTATCATCATCAGTAAAAGGACGAAAGAAATGTGTGTTTAATAAACGTATTCTGAATTAGTGAATGTGATTCCTTTAGTGGTGTTTTTTAAATTGTATGTCAACACTTTAGCCTTGATGTATTGATCATAACTACAATTTTTATCAAAACAAAGATGAAATGTTTGTAATCCGGTTCCTTTCATGGAAATAAGATACAGAGGGATTTGCTCTGGTTTGACTTTAACCAAATCAACATAAACCGTGTTGTCTTTCTTAAAATAGATAACCCCCTTAGGTTGTGGCTTTGCTACAAAATAGTGTACTTTAGTAAAGGGAAAAAAGGCCATAGTTTTCTTTAGCTCGTTGTCATACGAAAAAAAGTTTTCGGCGGCTTCATTTTTGTGGATACTTCCGTCTTTTTTAGCTTGTAACTTAATCAATTCGGGTACAATTAATCGCAAAGGCAACCGTTTATCAATATTAAAAATCCAATTGGTGGATACTATTTCATTCTTTCTATTGACATCGGCAATTGTATCTTGTTTGTTTACTTTGAAAAAAATATAAATTGGGGAATGCTCTTGAACATCAGCTACAATAGTGCCCTTTGCTTTTGGAAGTTGAACGTCTCTATTGCCGTTGCAAGACAACAATAAGAATGCTATTAATAGAATACTGTATTTTTTCATTTTATTATTATTTGAAATGGTCTCGATACATTTTTTATTTCAATACATGACATAAAAAACACGCGAACTGACGCTTATTTTATATTTAATTGATGGTACAATGTAACGCATTCTACTGCTTCTTTTACATCGTGGACCCGTAAGATTTTAGCACCTTTCAATAAAGCGATGGTGTTTAAAGACGTGGTTCCGTTTAATGCAAATTCAGGAGTGGTCTCTAGCGTTCTGTAGATCATTGACTTTCTTGATACTCCAGCCAATAGCGGTAATTCCAACATTTGAAACAACTCTAACTTATTTAAAACCTCAAAATTTTGTTGGATTGTTTTTGCAAATCCGAATCCTGGATCAATAATTATATCGTTGATACCAAGGCTTCTTGCTTGGGCCACTCGCTCAGAAAAATAAAACACCATTTCTTTAACAATATTGCCATATTGCGCCATGGATTGCATGGTTTGTGGTGTTCCTTTCATATGCATCATAATGTAAGGCACTTGAAGCTGAGCTACTGTTTCAAGCATGGTATCATCTAGTTTTCCAGCCGAAATATCATTGATTATGGCAGCACCATTTTCAATTGTAGCTTGTGCAACCTTACTTCGGAAGGTATCAATAGAAAGAATTGCTGTTGGAAACTCACGAACAATTTGTTGCACCACTGGAAGCAAGCGCTCTAATTCTTCATCTTCGGAAACAAATTCAGCACTAGGTTTACTAGAATATCCTCCAATATCAATAAAGGTTGCGCCTTCAGAAAGCATTTTTTCAACTTGAGATAAGATTGCCTTGAGGTCGGAATGTTTGCCTCCATCAAAAAAAGAATTGGGAGTTATATTGAGTATCCCCATTACTTTAGGCTCAGTTAAATCGATAAGTTGACCTTTACAGTTAATTGTAGTTTTCAAATTCAAAATTCGTTAATCATCATTCTTCATTCAAAAAAATATTCTTTACTTTTGAACAAAATTCATACAAAGATACCATTAATGAAGAATACTTCACAAGAATACGATAAAGTAATTGGCATTTGCCGTGATTTGTTTAGCAAAAAAATGACGGATTATGGAAGTGCTTGGCGCATTTTACGTTTGCCATCATTAACCGACCAAATTTTCATTAAAGCGCAACGCATTAGAAGTCTACAGGAAAATGAAATAAGAAAAGTAGACGAGGACGAAACCGGAGAATTCATTGGAATTATCAACTATTGTATCATGGCGTTGATTCAATTGGAATTGGGCGTGGTAGAACAACCCGATTTGAATACTGCAAAAGCAGTAAAATTATATGACGAAAAAATAGCCTTAACCAAACAATTGATGGAAGACAAAAACCATGATTACGGGGAAGCTTGGCGCGAAATGAGAGTGAGTTCATTAACCGATTTGATTCTACAAAAATTACTTCGTGTGAAACAAATTGAAGACAACAAAGGAAAAACATTAGTTTCAGAAGGTATCGATGCCAATTATCAAGACATGATAAATTATTCGGTATTTGCACTAATTTTAATGGGAAAGATTAAATAGCAAATAACAATTCATTAACAAAAGTATTTACTTAACTGCGTATATTTGTACTATAAACCTTAAACTAATAAAAATTAAAATTCTACTTAATTCCTTACTGGTTTAAAAATAATTCATTTTTAAATGGAAACTAAAAAATCATACATTGCTTGGACTTTAAGAATTATTGTAGCTGCTTTATTTATTATCTCAGCGCTGGCTAAACTTTCAAAAGGTCATTTATTAGATTCTCCTTATTTTGCTATTTCAACTTTTGAAGTAAAACAACTGTATCCTATGGGTTTTTCAGAAGGTTTTGCTCCTTATTTTTCACGAACGCTTATCGGAATTGAATTGGCTTTGGGATTATTGTTATTGCAAAACAACTGGTTGCGCAAATTTCTAATTCCGGTTACTATTTTAATGTTAGCTGTATTTATTGGACATCTCTCGTATGTTACATTCTTAAGTGGTGGAAACACGGGTAATTGCGGTTGCTTTGGTGAATTATTTCCTATGACACCCATTGAAGCAATTCTTAAAAACATTGTGGCTATCGGTCTTTTAATTTACCTGTTTTCGCTTTTACCTAAAGTGGCGCCTAATGGTAATTTCTGGGTGTTGACAACCATACTTTTTGCTACTATATTGTGGATTTTTATGTTGGCGCCTATACAACCACCTGCCTCAAACTTTAGCGTTTCTCCTGTTTCAGAAACACCTCAAGATACTATTTCGAATACTACGGCTCCACTGGATACCGTAAAAACGAAAACACCTACTGTAGCAATAAAAAAAGATTCCGTTAAAAAAGTAGAAGTTACCAATACTAACGAACCTAAAAATGTTAAATCGGGAAATGCGAAGTATTTTCCTGGGATTGATAAAGGGAAAAAGATTCTTTGTTATTTTGTTCCAGGTTGCGACCATTGTAGAGCTGCGGCTAAGGAGTTGACAGAGATGAGAAAGAAAGACGCAAGCCTACCTCCTCTTTCCATTCTTTTTATGAACGAGGAACCTGATTTGATTCCGGAATTCTTTAAAGAAGCAGGAGCTACTTATCCTTATAAAATCATTGAAATCATTCCTTTTTGGAACATTCTTGGCAAAAATAGAGATACACCAGGGGTAAAATATTTTTGGAATGGCAATGAAATTAAATACTACGATGGAATCAAAGACAACAAATTTAACGGAGCTGATTTGGCAGTCTATTTGAAAAAACCGTATTCCGAATTAAAAAAATAATTGATTAATCGTATTAAAATAATAGTTAAAGAAAAAGCGAAAGCTCTTTTCAATATTTTCATTTGCTTAGTTTTTATGAAGATTGGCATTTATTTGACCACTCTCAAAAGCAATTTGAAAATACTAGAATTACCGCTCTATCCTGTAATCGGATTTTTGGTCATTGTCGTGAATTGTCTTTTACTATTAAAATGGATTAGTCGTTTTCACAAGGCAACCAACCTTTAAATTACCTAACTTTGTTAAAAAAATAAGCTATGAAAAAAATACTAGTATTGTTCACTATCATTATAACATCAATATCTTGTTCTAATGCACAAAATAAGTCGTTCTCCAAAGAAAGTCAAACACAAAAATTGACAGACATTGATGGCAAGGAAGTTAAATTCAAGGAGGTGCTTGAAAAATACAAAGGCAAAACTATTGTCATGGAAGTTTGGGCCTCTTGGTGTGGTGATTGTGTGGGCGCTATGCCAAAAGTAAAAGAATTACAAGCCAATAATCCAAATGTAGTTTATTTGTTTGTTTCCATGGACAAAACCTTTGACAAATGGAAAGCCGGAATTGCAAAACACGATTTAAAAGGAGAACACTACTGGGTAAATGATACGGAAGGTATGAAAGGTGCCTTTGGAAAATCAATTGGTCTGGATTGGATTCCCAGATACATCATCATTAATAAAAAAGGAAAAGTCGAATTGTATCATGCAATAGAAACCGAATTTGATAAAATAAATGCTACTTTAAAAACACTAGAATAATGAGAACTAAAATTGTTGCCGGTAACTGGAAAATGAATAAAAATGCCGAAGAAACTGAAGATTTATTAAATGATTTAATTACTAAATTACCACATGATGTAGAAGCACAAATTATTGTGGCTCCAACATTTGTAAACTTGGCATCGGCTGCTGACCACGTTGAATTTACCAATATTACCATTGCGGCACAAAACATGCACCAAGCAGAAAACGGAGCTTATACGGGTGAAATTTCAGCCGGTATGCTAACTAGTATTGGCGTTAATACCGTTATTTTAGGTCATTCAGAAAGAAGAGCTTATTTTGGAGAAACAGATGCCTTATTGGCTTTTAAAGTGGATACTGCTTTGAAACACAACATGACTGTGATTTTTTGCTTTGGAGAAGAATTAAAAGACCGTCAAAACAACCAACATTTTAATGTTGTTGAAAACCAATTGCGTGATGGATTGTTCCACATTAGTAATGAAGCTTGGGAAAACATCATTTTGGCTTATGAGCCAGTTTGGGCTATTGGAACCGGAGAAACTGCTTCACCTGAACAAGCGCAAGAAATGCACGAATTCATTAGAGAAACTGTACGCACCCGTTTTGGAAGTAATGTTGCAGAAGATGTTTCTATTCTTTATGGCGGAAGTGTTAAACCTGATAATGCTAAAGAAATATTTGGAAAACCAGATGTTGATGGTGGCTTAATTGGTGGTGCTGCCTTGAAAGCAGACGACTTCGTTGGCATTGTAAACGGAATAAGATAAAAAACATAAGGTTTTTAAATTAAAAAGGCACCCTTCATGAAGGGTGCCTTTTTAGTTATATTATACCTCATCAGGAAAAATCTTTCCAGGATTTAGAATGTTATTAGGGTCGAAAACATATTTAATGCGTTCCATCAATTCTAAATGCACTTTTGAAAAAGCAATATTCATATAGTTTTTTTGAACAAAACCAATGCCGTGTTCACCAGAAAGTGTCCCTTTTAAAGCCACAGTTAATTGGAATATTTCACGAATTCCTTTGGGTACTTCCGTTTCCCAATTTTCATCCGACATGTCTCCTTTTATGATATTCACATGCAGATTACCATCGCCTGCATGTCCGTAACAAACCGATTTGAATCCGTATTTAGCCCCTGCTTTTTTGATTCCACTTAATAATTCTGGCAATACATATCTGGGCACTACC
The DNA here is from genome assembly GCA_903879645.1 of uncultured Bacteroidota bacterium. Taxonomy (GTDB): domain Bacteria; phylum Bacteroidota; class Bacteroidia; order Flavobacteriales; family Flavobacteriaceae; genus Flavobacterium. The sequence goes on along the minus strand of CAIRMK010000412.1, from coordinate 17,375 downwards.
GTATCTTCTTCTTTATAAATAGAATTTGATTTTACCGCTTCAGCTACCGAACGACGCATTTTCCACAAGGCATTTTTCTGGTCTTCCGTATCGGCAAATAAAACCTCATCGATTTCAAATTGCTCTACTACCCCCATTATTTTTTCGGCTTCTTGCATTAAAATGTCCGGATAGTTGCCATCTACTTCAATTAAAAGATGGGCTTCTACTTTATCCTCCACTTGAACATTGAGTCCGTCAACAAATTTCAATGCCCAATCTATCGCATCGCGCTCCATAAACTCTAAAGCACTTGGAATAATTCCCGCTCTAAAAATAGCAGACACCGCCTCACACGCTTGACTGGCTTTATAAAAAGGCACTAACATCAATACATTATGAGAGTTTTGAGGAAGCAACTTTAAAACGACTTTGGTTATCACACCTAATGTTCCTTCACTTCCCACCATCAATTGGGTTAGATTATACCCCGTTGAGTTTTTTAAAGTGTTGGCACCGGTCCAAATGATTTCTCCGTTTGGCAAAACGACTTCTAAATTGAGAACATAATCTTTGGTGACACCATATTTAACAGCTCTGGCGCCTCCGGAATTTTCAGCGACGTTGCCTCCAATCCAGCAACTTCCTTGACTGCTTGGATCAACCGGATAAAACAGTCCTTTTTCAGCAACTGCCTCGCGCAATACTTGCGTAATAACGGCTGGTTCCACAATGACTTGAAGATTTTGTTCATCGATTTCTAGAATGGCATTCAACCGTTCCATCGACAATCCAATGCCTTGATAAATACTCAATGCACCACCACTCAAACCTGTTCTAGCTCCTATGGGAGTGGTTGGAATTTTAAATGTATTGGCTACTTTTAAAATCTCAGAAATCTCTTGAGCATTAGCCGGTTTTAAAACCACATGCGGCGGAAAAACATAATCTTCGGTTTCGTCATGTCCGTAGTGATTGCGTGTTTCTTGATCTTTGAAAATATAGGATTCACCAACTATAGCCGTTAGTTTTTGAAGTATTTCTGGATTGAGTTGCATTTTGTGTAAATTGAGAAGTAAAAATAGAAAAAAAATAGTGATTAGTAAATAGTAATTAGTGATTAGCAAAATAATTCTTTTGGAATGATGATTTTGCAAAAGACGAATACTATCTAGCCCCGATTGGAGAAGTTACCTTGTAACTTGGAAAGCGGGAAAAAGGAATACAAAAATTCGCAAGCGATTCGCTCCTAAAGAATTTTATTAAATGACTTATTTTTATGTAAATTTGTGATAGAAAACTTTTGAAATTGAAACAACCTCCAAGTAAATCGGCGTTATCGGAAAAAGATGGTGTGGAACAACCGCAGTCATTGAGTAGGTCGTCTTTGAAAGTAATCCAACAAAAAAGAAAAGAACAACCTTCTGCACAAGAATTGATTGACGGTATTTTAAAGGGCGATAAAATTGCTTTAAGCCGCTCCATTACCTTAGTTGAAAGCACCAATCCTGAACATTTAGAGAAAGCTAATGCGATTATTCAAGCGTGTTTGCCTCATGCTAATAACTCAATTCGCATTGGTATTACAGGTGTTCCTGGTGTTGGAAAAAGTACGTTTATTGAAGCCTTTGGAAAACACTTAACCGATTTAGGAAAGAAAGTCGCTGTTTTGGCTGTTGATCCTAGCAGCACCATTTCTCATGGAAGTATTTTAGGTGATAAAACCCGAATGGAAGAACTTGTTAAGGATGAAAATGCTTTTATTCGTCCGAGTGCTTCAGGTGAAACCCTTGGTGGTGTCGCTAGAAAAACAAGAGAAACGATTATTCTTTGTGAAGCTTGTGGTTTTGATACAATAATAATTGAAACTGTAGGTGTGGGACAAAGCGAAACTGCCGTTCATAGTATGGTAGATTTCTTTTTGTTATTGAAAATATCAGGGGCTGGAGATGAGTTGCAAGGTATTAAACGAGGCATAATGGAAATGGCGGATGCTATTGTCATCAACAAAGCCGATGGTGATAATATCAATAGAGCAAAACTAGCCAAAACCGAATTCAACCGAGCGTTACATTTATTCCCAGCTAAAAAGTCGGGTTGGATTCCTACTGCAGCGACTTGCAGTTCGTATACCAAAGAAGGAATCAATGAAGTTTGGAATACTATTTCTGATTATTTTGAATTGGTAAAAGGCAACCATTATTTTGAAGAAAAACGTCAAGATCAGAATCAATTTTGGATGATGGAAACCATCAACGAACAATTGAAATCCAATTTCTACAACCATCCTGAGATTATCAAACTATTGGAAGAAAACAAAAAAGCAGTGCAAAAAAATGAAATCTCACCTTTTGCAGCTGCTATGATTTTGTTAGATAAATATAATAATTAATCTTCGTAGGCTTTCATTTCTCTATCGTAGAATTCTCCTGCCAGCGTAATTAAATGCTCCATTTCCGATTCTAATTCGGTTTCGTCTTCTCCTTCTAAATCTTCCAAAAACTCTACTTCATCATCTTTTAAATTGATAAGAAAACGAGGGAAATCTAAATGAATAACGAATATATCTTCAGGAAAATCAGAATTGTCTGCTAATACGAATTTTGGTAATTGCATGTTTAAGAGGTTAGATGTTAGAAAATAGAATTAAGACAAAAATACATAACTATTTTAAAAGTCTATCATCTATTTTCTATTCTCTATACTCTTTTTTTTATTTATCAGATAAAATTACCGAACCGTTATTTTTTCCCATGAAAATAATTTTAGTATTGGGAGAAGCCGCTAGTTCTTTCTGTGCTTTTATTTGTTCATATTGCAATTGTTTGTCCGTAAGATTGGTTGAAATAATCTTTTGATAATCAGCAATACCTTGTGCCTCTACTCTTTTACGTTCCGCTTCTTGTTTTTCTTTTTGTAACACGAATTGCATTTTTTGAGCATCTTGTTCCGCATTGATTTTGCTTTCAATGGTTTTCTTAACCGAGGTAGGCAAATTGATATTTCTGATTAACAATTGCTCTAAAACCAATCCTCTTTTTTTGAAATCAGCTTCTATCGTTTTGAAGATACGTTGTTGAAATTCATTTCTTTTAGTAGAATACAATGCCACGGCATCATAATAAACAGCATTGTCACGAATACGTGTTCTAGTAATTGGACGCACAATTTTATCGGTATATTCTTCACCAATTCCTTTTAGAATTTTAGGGGCATCCCCTGGCAATACACGATACAAAACGGTTAAATCAATCACTACTTCCAAACCATCATTAGATAATACTCTGATGGCATCATCTCCTGCTTTGGAACCTTCATCATGAATAGCTGACATCGTATAGTTTTGGGTTTGAATACTAAAAACAGTCACATCCAATAGCGGATTGATGATATGTAGTCCACTTTGTAAAACATCAGGTTCAACATTTCCATACAATGATTTCACCCCTACTTTTCCAGCATCAATTTGTTTGAACATAGAAGAAAACAATCCCAATCCAATAATTAAAAAACCTATGATTCGTAAAGTTCCCGAATATTTTGAGAAAGGATTGGCGTTGGCTTTCAAAGAAAAACCAGCAATAATAAGAATCACCCCAATAATAATTAATAGTATCATTTTTTACATATTTAATTGTACGATAATTATACGTAAAAGAGAACTATTAGTTACAGAAATTTCCTTAAATAGTTTTGTCTAATGATTTTCAGTAATCAATTTCTTGGTCAAATAATGAAATCGAATAAATAAAAATACTGCGGCAGCGGTTAATCCTGCTAGTAATCCTATCCAAACACCAACGGCTTTTAATTCGGTGTACTCTCCTAAATAATAAGATATAGGAAATCCGATTACCCAATAAGCAACAAAGGTGATGTACATCGGGATTTTCACATCTTGCAATCCACGCAAAGCGCCAAGAACTACCACTTGAATACCATCTGAGATTTGAAAAACGGCCGCCACTAAAAGTAATTTTGCGGCAATAGCTACCACTTCTTGATTGTCTACTAACTCGGAAGGATTCGTCATATCTAAAAATAAAGGCGGCACTATTTGATGTAAAATCACAAACAATAATGCAAAGACAATTTCAATCAGAATTGCCAATAAGAATATGGAACGCGCTACAATCACAAGGTTTTTATAATCTTGCAATCCTTTTTGATTGCTCACACGAATCATCGATACCACGCTCAATCCCATAGCAAACATAAAGGTCATAGAAGCTAAACTCAACGCAATCTGATTGGCAGCTTGACTCGTTTTACCAATGTTACCACACAACCAAATTCCGGCAGTAAACAAAACCACTTCAAACAACATTTGTAAGGCGGAAGGTATTCCTAAACTCATAATTTTCTTGATGGTTTCTTTTTTGATTTCCTCAAAGCTGAAATTATGGAAGTATTGTTTTAACTGCTCTTGTCGTGATAAAATAACGTGCATAAAAACAACCATTGCAATCCTAGAAATTACAGTTCCCAATCCAGCACCAAGGATTCCCATTTTAGGGAAAATCCAAACGCCATAAATCAAACAATAATTGATGATGACGTGCACAATATTTGCCATCACGATAGCATACAAGGAATATTTAGTCAGGGAAAGTCCATCGGCAAATTGCTTATACCCTTGATAAATAATAAGAGGCACTAAAGAAAACCCAACCCAATCCAAGTACGGTTTTGCCAAAACAATTACTTCTTCCGGCTGGTGCAATAATTCCATTAATGGTTTTCCTAAAACAATCAATCCGAAAAGGGAAAAACCAAGAATAACACATAAAAACAAACCATTATGAAAAGCAGAACGAATCTTTAAAGGATTATTTTCTGCATCAGCTTCACCCACAATGGGTGTAATTGCTGTTGAGAATCCGATGCCTAAAGACAAAGCAATAAATATCATACTATTACCCAAAGAAACTGCTGCCAATTCGGTGGAGCCTAATTTACCCACCATAATATTGTCAACAATTCCAATCAACGTATGACCAAGCATACCCAATATTACGGGATACGCCAATTGCATATTGTATCGAAACTCTTTAGTGTATTGGGATAAATTCACATTGTTTTTTTGAGCTCGTAAAAATATATAATTCAATGGCAAATGCAATTATAATTTTTAATTCATTTTTTTTATATTTTTACAAACTAAATTAACTAAATATGAAAAAACTATTACTTTATTTTATTATGCTAACGTTTGGAATTAGTTATTCTCAAAACGTATTTCAAGACAATTTAAACACTTACACGTTGAACACACAGTTAAGCGGACAAGGCACTTGGACCAATAATTCTTCCAATGGTGGAACTGGTTCTTGTACAGGAGCTTTGTGTGTAAATGCTCAAGTGCAAACACCAGGCTTTAGTTATTTGAACTATGGTACTTCAAATAATTCTTTACAGTTACTGGCAGATACTGATGGTTGTGGAACATTATTTACACCTGTAACTTCTGGAGATATGTATGTAGGTTTAATGTTAAACTTGAGTAGCTCTACAACGAGTCCAAATGACTTTTTTAGAGTCAATAACAACAATGCATTCGTGACCACTTTTAGAGTTTTTATCAAAACAGTAACCGCTAATAGTTTCTCCATTGGAATTAGCAAAGGAGGTAGTGGGAATGCTATTACTTATACTAACAGTTCCTACGGATTCAATCAAGACCATTTGATAATTTTAAAATACACACAATCGTCGGGAGCCGCTGATGATGTATTGAATTTATATGTTGATCCAATTATGGCTAATGGAGTACCTTCATTACCAGATGCTACAACAAACTCTGGAACTGACCAAGCAGGTAATGTGGACCGATTGGCATTTAGACAAAATGCCACTGCTACACCAACAGGTAGAGCAGGTTTAGTAAGTGTAGCGCTATCATGGACCGGATTAATTTTTCCAAGTTTATCTGCTGCTGAATTTCAAAAAGGGTCGTTTGCAATTAATAGCAACGAAGTAAAATCAGGGGTATTATCAATTAAATCAGATACTTCTATTGACAAAGCATTGCTTTCAATTTATGATATGGATGGAAAAGTTATCGAAACAAAAAACATTTCCTTAAACAATGATTTGAATACTGTAAGTATCAACCCAATTCAAAGTGCTGGTGTCTATATTGTTTCCATTACCGCGAATGAGGTTAAATTCAACCAAAAGATAATAGTACAATAATTGAAAAAAAATATTTTGAATTTGATAGGTTACTATGGAACCGCACGACTCAAAATAATCAAATCCTAAGCCTTACAAATTGTAAGGCTTTTTTTATCCCCTCAATTGCTTTTTATAGACCTCAATGTTGGCTTTTACAATAGGGTCCAGTTCAGGTTCTTTAATATCGGTTAGTTTTTGTATTTCTTCCCAAATGATTTTGGCGATAATATAATGCGACATCACTTTATCATCGGCAGGAATCACATACCAAGGCGAATGCTTTTTAGAAGTTCTATTGATAGCGTCTTCATAATACTTCATATAGTCATCCCAAAGTTCTCGCTCTTTTAAATCGCCTACCGAAAACTTCCAATTGTCATCAGACGTTTCCAATCGGTTTAACAAACGTTTTCTTTGTTCTTCTTTGCTCATATGCAAAAAAAACTTCAAAACTTTAGTTCCATTATGCGTAATGTGCTTTTCAAAATGATTGATACTTTCAAATCGATCATCCCAAAAGTCATCTGTGATATCTTCTAGTTTGGTAATCTTTGGAAGGTTTTCAGCCAAAAGATACTTAGGATGCACACGAGTAACCAACACATTTTCATAATGCGTGCGATTGAACACTGCAAACTTCCCTTTTTCGGGTAAAGCTTGATAATGACGCCACAAAAAATCATGTTCTAACTCATGGGGTGAAGGCGTTTTAAAACTTTGTACCACTACCCCACGCGGATTAAACTCTTTAAATACTTCTCTTATTAAACTGTCTTTCCCGCTGGTATCCATCCCTTGCAGGCAAATTAAAAAAGCATACTTATTATGGGCATACATAGTGTCTTGCTTTTTGCTCAACTTTTGTTGCACCTTTAATAGCTTCTCTTTTTTATCATCATCAGAAGCGTTGGTTTTTAATAGCGTTGGGATTTTAGACAATTTGATAGTAGAACCTACTTTAAAATCATCAGGATTTATGGAGTCCATAGTTTTTGTATTTATTCAAAGTAAATATAGTATTTTTGAAAAGCTAATCATAGCAATTGGCATAATTTTATGGAAAAATTTCAACTTACACTACTGTTTAAAATTATCGGATTGGGATCGGCTTCGGGATTGATTTATCACGACAATACCATTGTAGCTATTGGCGATAACAGTACCTATTTATATGAATACCATATCGATTCGAATACCGTAGCTCGTTATCCTTTGGCAGAAAATCCCAAAGACAATATTCCTAAACTAAGCAAACTTGATTTGGAAGCCATCACACAGTACCAAGATAGTTTTTATATTTTTGGTTCCGGCTCCACAGAAAATAGAAACACGATGTTTCAAGTAGATGCCCAATCAAAAAAGGTTATTGCAAAAACGGATGTATCCGATTTATACCTTGCTATGCAATCATTTGGCAAAATAAGTCCTGAAGAGTTCAATATAGAAGGCGCAATTTACAATGGAGACAGTTGGATGCTGTTCAATCGTGGTAACGGAAAAACAAATAAGAATACAATATTCACTGTAGATGGTAAAAATCTAACTACGGATTTCCGAATCATAGCCAATGACTACAAGCTGCCTAAAATAAAAGGCGTTCGCACCAGTTTTACCGATGCTATTTTAGTGGATGATAAAATTTATTTTTTAGCTACAGCTGAAGACACGCTCTCTACTTTTGATGATGGTGCTATTCTAGGAAGTGTTATTGGAATAATCGATTTAAAAACCATGAAACTTGACTTTACAAAACAGATTAGCGACACTCATAAATTTGAAGGACTAACTCTTTATAAAAACAACACCGATGCAATTGAATTTCTATTGTGTGAAGATAAAGACACCGAAGTTTTAGAATCAAATATTTACACTTTGAACTTGAAAAAATAAATAGCACCTATTCTTCTATTCAATAAAAAAACCCGATACGTTCATGGAACCTATCGGGTTTTATTTTATGTGAAAAGTAACTTATGAATTAACGTCTACCAGCTTCTCTAGGTGCGCTAACCGGTTTTGGTGCTGCAGGTCTAGGAGCAACACTTCTAGGTGCAGCGTTATTCATTGGTCTTGGTGTTGCTGGAGCAGCATTACGAGGCATCCCACCATTATTGTTGTTCATTGGTCTTGGATTATTTGTTGGTCTCGGACCATAAGCGCCATTGCCTTGATTTGGATTGGCAGGATTTGATGGTGTCAATGGTTTTGGATTTTGAATCGTATGATTTGGCGCTGCTGGAGTTGCCGGCGTTGGATTCGTAGTTGGATTTTGTCCATTATGATTGTTGCCATTTGGAACTCCACCATTGTTTTGATGGTCATTACCAGTAGTGTTATGATTATTGTTGCCATTTGGAACTCCTCCATTATTGATATGATTATCATTTCCTCTTGGCGCTCCATTGTCATGGTGGTCGTTATTGTATTTTGGAGTACCATTTTCATGATGGTCTTCATTACCAAAATTTCTGTATTGGTGTCCGTTATAAGTTTCTCTATAACCGCCTCTTCTACCATTTTCAATCACTATATTCGAAAAATTTCTTCTCGGTGCATAATGTGAATAATACACAGGACTTCTCACTTCAATAGATCTGCGATAATATACATTTCCGTAATAATGTCTGTTATAACCCCAATAGTTTTCATAGAAAACTGGAACCCAAGGATGCCAGTAAACAGGATAGTACCCCCAGTTATAAGGTGAATGATATACGACATAGGTTGGCGCGAACAAGAAATTAACAATCAACCAATCATTAACCGGATGGTATTGATTTTCGTAACCATTATTATATCCTGCGTTATTATATCCAGAATTATTATATCCCGATTGATATCCTGGATTTGGCGTTCCTCCTTCTAAATCAGAAGGCTCGATAATATAGTTTTTACCATACAAATCTTCATCTCCAATAATCTGAATGAATACTTTTCCTGATGGCTCTTTAGACACTTCAATTACGGCAACATCTTGATTTTGATTTGCATTAATTGGGTCTTGAATTACAATAGTATGCGTGTTGCTTACTTGGTGACTTACTATTCTTAAATAATCGATATTTCTATCATTATTCAAGTCTAAATTGTTGATGTTTTTTGACTTGTCGTTGATAGCACGTTCAAAATCTTCCAACGTTGGAGACTTTTGGAATATATCCAAAACGGCATATAAATTTAAATTATCTCCTGGCAAACCCAATGCCATAGGCTCACCATTATTTTGCGAAAAGCCAGATAAACTAACTAGTAATAAGGTAAGGGTTAAAAAAATGTTTTTCATATATAGTTATTTAATAAGATTAAAAGTACCTCTTTTATTCTTGAGAACGCAATTATTTAACTTTTATTTTTCTATTTCTCTCAAACTCTCCATTTTCTTGTGTGCCAAGAACCCTTTGATATCTTCAAAATGCTCTTTCACACGTTTATGCCCAAATTCAAATACTTTGGTTGCCAATCCATCAAGGAAATCCCTGTCGTGAGACACTAAGATTAAGGTTCCGTCAAAATCGCGCAAGGCGTCTTTGATGATGTCTTTAGTTTTCATATCCAGATGATTAGAAGGTTCATCCAGAATCAATAAATTAACTGGTTCTAACAATAATTTAATCATGGCCAAACGTGTTTTCTCACCACCCGAAAGTACTTTTACCTTTTTTGTTACATCATCGCCATGAAACATAAAAGCACCTAAAATATTTTTAATTTGAGTTCGAACATCACCCACAGCGATATTATCAATGGTTTCAAAAATGGTAGCATTTTCGTCTAACAATGCGGCTTGATTTTGAGCAAAATAACCAATCTGGGCATTATGACCTACAACTACCGAACCGCTATTGATTTCGATTTCTTTCATAATAGCCTTAATCATGGTCGATTTTCCTTCGCCATTCTTACCTACAAAAGCTACTTTCTCTCCGCGTTCTATGACTAAATTGGCATCTTTAAAAATCAAATGATCGCCATAGGATTTCTCTAAATCTTTTACAATCACAGGATATTGTCCTGAGCGAACTGAGGGTGGAAACTTTAATTTTAAAGCCGAAGTATCAATTTCATCCACCTCAATAGGAACAATTTTTTCTAACATTCTAACACGCGATTGCACCGCATCGGTTTTAGAAAATGTACCTCGAAATCTATCAATAAATGCCTGATTATCGGCAATATATTTTTGTTGTTCATCATAGGCTTTCTGCTGATGCACTCGTCTATCTTTTCGCAATTCTAAATAATGAGAATATTTAGCTTTATAGTCATAAATTCTTCCCATCGTTACTTCAATCGTTCGATTGGTGATGTTATCTACAAAGGCTCTATCGTGCGAAATGACCATAACGGCTTTGGCCTGATTGATTAAAAAATCTTCCAACCACTCAATACTATCCATATCTAAGTGATTGGTTGGCTCATCCAGCAATATCAAATCGGGTTTGGTCAATAAGATTTTAGCCAATTCAATTCGCATACGCCATCCTCCCGAAAATTCTTTGGTGGGACGATTAAAATCTTCGCGTTCAAAACCAAGACCTTTTAAGATTTTTTCCACTTCGGCTTCATAGTTGACTTCTTCAATGGAATAGTATTTTTCAGATAGTTCTGAAACTTTTTCAATCAATTTCATGTAGTCATCACTTTCATAATCGGTACGAATATTCAATTGTTCATTGATATCGTCGATTTCCTTTTTCATGTTTAAAATGGTAGCAAACGCTTTAGAAGTTTCTTCTAAAACGGTGCAGTTGTCTTCAGTCAATAAATGCTGCGGCAAATAGGCAACCACCGCATCACTTGGCGCCGAAATAGAACCACGAGTGGGTTTGTTGGCTCCAGCCACAATTTTTAACAAAGTAGATTTCCCTGCTCCATTTTTACCCATAAGGGCAATTTTATCGGTTTCATTAATAGCAAAGGTTACTTCACTAAAAAGCGTGGTGCCTCCAAATTCAACGGCAATATCGTTTACTGTAATCATGTGTTGGGTGTTGGGTAGTAGGTTGTGGGTGGTAGGTTTTAGATGGTAGGCTTCTCACCTATACCTTAAAGCTTATGCCCTACAACTACTTCCGATTTTTAAAGGTGCAAATATAGATTTTTTGAAGGATTAATTGCAAACTAAAAGGGAAGAGAGGAAAACCAAGAAGAGTTTAATTATATTTGTTAAGTATAAGGATTGACTTTTAAACGTATTCGAAAAGGAAATCAACATCAATTATGAAAGTAACAAATCGAATTCTTCTCTATTTCATTCTAATTATTGGCTATGTTTTATACACCTATATTTTTTTTATGGTAGGACCATTACTGCCTTTCAAAGCTGTTTTTTGGAATGCATTTTTGTTTTTTAGTTTATTTGATTGTATAGTAGCTTTTCTTTTTTTAAAAAGCATTCCCATTGTAACTATTCCCGTAGGGATGGTAATGGCATGGTTAAGTTTGATGCTAGCATTTAAATTCAGTGATTTTTATTATCCACCCTCAGACGCCTATGGAATTCAGACCACCATAATTGCCAATATCGTCTTTTCAATACTATGCTGGGAAACTGCCTATCAAATTAAAGAAAAAGTCACTCATAAAAGTATCTAACTACTATTTCCGAAAAAGCTAACTTCACAAATATTTCCCAACTTTTAACCCACACCCAAATAAATCCTCAATCACATCCAAACGATGTGATTTTGGTTAGTTGATTACGTATATTCTAATCACTGCTACCAAGTTCTCGATACATTTTTTATAAAATAGCTTAATCGCAATTTTATAAAAAACACTCGAACTGACGTTAGTGCTAAACAAAACTCAAAACTCATAACTCATAACTTATAACTCATAACTCACAAAAAGCCCCACCAACAGCAGAGCTTTTTAAACAAAATAAATAACATCTTTATTTAAATACACTTCACTCTCACACCATCACTCAACGGCGATACCCCTGTAGCATTAACCGCATACATATAACCATAATAGGTTAAATTAGAGTCCAATCCGTTAACTATTTTTTTCTTCCCTTTTGATAAGTTAATAATTATTTTTTGACCTTCCGTTGCAGTGATGTCAAGCGTATCATTAGCAAAATTTTCCACGTTTAAAGGTTCACCACTTACCAAAATTAAAGCATAACCCGTTACTCCTTTACCTACTATTGCAGGAGTTTCAATAATTACTTGACCATAAATGTTAGGCACTTTAACCGTTACTACTAAAATCTTTTCCAATTGCGGTGCAATATGCAATTCGCCAGCAGTTGGAATAAAACCAGCCAAAGTAATAATAGAAGGGTCACCATTGGCAATGCCGTTTACATAAGTTGCTAAAGCAGTTAGCGTATCTATTAATTTATTTTTTGAATTTAAGAAATCTGTTTTATAGTTTATACCATTGGCTTTATAAACAGATAAAGCAGTATTATAAGCAGTAATGATGTTCTTAAAATCAGCGCTCATTAAAGGCGGAGTAACAAAAATTAATTCGTTATTAAATATACCATTCAATACACCATTAGAAAAGGTGTCCAATACAGCATTTCCATAATAGCGGAAAGACAATCTACATGTTCGTTTTTTCATAATTAATTAAATTTAGATTTATAAAATAGTTATTGTATTATTATTGTATTGTAATTATGTTCTTTTAACCTTTTTAAACCTTCCATAAAGGGACTTTTTATAAAAAGAGCTCTTTCTAGCATAAAAGCTTTAACTTAAACTCCAAAAACTCTAACTTTCACTATAAAAGCTTTAACTTAAATTATAAAAGCTCTAACTTTAACTACAAAAGCTTTAATTTAAACTATAAAAACTCTAATTTTCACTACAAAAACTTTAACTTAAAGTATAAATAGTTAAACTTTAACTACTAAAGCTTTAACTTATACAACAAAAGCTTTAATTTATACTTATAAAAGAACTCTTTTTGATAAAAAGAAACTTTTTCTACTATAAAAAGGAATCTTTTTTTGACTTAAATAAATAACCCTACTCTTATTTCATTCGTTAAAAAAAAGAACAATTATTGTCGCAACTTATTGATAACGTGATTGAAACAAATATATAAGGTGCAGTTGAGCTAAACAATACCTAAAAAGGGGTAGAAAACCTCTTTTTTTTCTACCGAAAAAGGGGTAGAAAAAGAACGAAAAAAAACTAAAAAGTGTAGTTTTTACTTTTTTTGAGGTATTTAAAAATTGTCATTACGCATCGACATCACCTATAAACACACACATAATTTATTATTTAAAAAAAATATTTTCATAAATTGCATTACGAAACGTAAAAAAAGACTCTTTTTTGACACTAAAACGTCAGCAAAGTGGTACTACCTTAAAAAAGTATGCTTATGATACGAATTGCAATACAATCGGATTTGGAAATAAAAAGAGCCTCTTATGCGCTACTGCTGCAAGAATTTCGAGATTTTGAAGTAGTCTTTAAAATTGAAAACAACGAACAATTGGCATCTCAATTATCCCAAAACACTGTTGATGTAGTATTCTATTGTTATGAGTCTGCCAACAAAATTGATTGGGATGCTTTTTACAAATTATCAATAATCCATCCCAATCTTATGGTGCTTTTATTCACCAATAGCTACGATACTGATATGTTTCAAAAAGTGCTAGATAGCGATTTTATGGGCTATGCAAAAGATAATACTTCAGTAACCGAATTGAAAAAAGCCATTCATCAATTGTGCAATAAAGGGTATTATTATGACCAAAAGTTGTATGACGACCATAAGAAACATATCCATAATTGCAAACTCAATGGGGCTTTTCATGATGAGCAACCTACAAAAATTACCAAAATGGAACGTTTTCTATTGCCTTCTTTTTTTAAAGGATTGACTACAAAACAAATCGGTATAAAATACATTAAGAATGAAGAAACCATAAAGTCGCACAGCCGCAATATTTTGCAGAAAACCAATTCTAATAGTATGGCAGAAGCTTGTTACAAGCTCTTGGTTAAAGGTGTGGTTACATTAGAGCAATTGATGCTACACCTTTTACTGGCTTTTTGCCTACTGGGCAATGGACTCGATTTTTCAGACAATAGCACTAGCGACAATTTGGATAGTAATAGTAGTTATGAATATGTGAAGGCGGGGTAGGATTATTTTTATATATTTGAGGAATAAAGCGAAACAAACATTCGCCTATACACCCAAATTGGGGTAGATTGGCGAAGTTTTATATCGCCTATATACTAGTTATAGGCAAGCATAAAAAACAGACACAGCAAATGACACCACGACTAATAACAACATTGACCTTACTAATTGGACTTGGACTTTTTTCATATTCCTTGACTTTGCCTTATTACAAAGACCAAAAATCGGCAGACGACTTAATCGGCAACTCATACGACATGGACAAGTCTGACTTTTACAAAAAAGAAGCGGAACTAAGAACAAACAAAGTAACTTTTATGGACTTAGGTTCGGGTCTTGCTATTGCTTCAGCGACAATTTTGTTATTTTTAATATTTACAAAAGTTCAGACATTTAAAGACTTTAAAAACAACAAGACACTTACAAAAACTGCAACTTTCATTTCGGCAAACCTTGTTTGGCTTATACTATTGCCAGGAACTTATTGGTATTATATGTTTCGTGGTGGACGTGGTGACTATCCGCCATTTGCAGACAGTATAGGAATTCCATTAATGACGCAAATACCTTTTTACTTATTCTTACTTATTCCGCTAAACATTTTTATTCTCTTGACAACCATAAAAACAAATTTGCCGACCAGACTATTTGTAAGACCAAACAGTTACAACAGGACAACAATTTTGTGGGAAATATTTTTTGGCTTTTGGTTGCTTATAAACTTACTCTGTTTATTTGGTTTTGTGGTTGACGGAGACCATTTTTCAATTCCAGTAAATTTATTTTTTACATTTATACTTTTGACTTTACGAG
Organism: uncultured Bacteroidota bacterium; assembly: GCA_903879645.1. Taxonomy (GTDB): domain Bacteria; phylum Bacteroidota; class Bacteroidia; order Flavobacteriales; family Flavobacteriaceae; genus Flavobacterium. The sequence continues at coordinate 2,285 of CAIRMK010000412.1, read as the reverse complement.
CAGGACAAATTAGTAAATATGAACAGACAGAAGAGAATGCCAGCCTATAACAGCAACTACAAGAAATTGGCGGTTCAGTGGGTAAATGAAGCTTTGTGCTTCGTATCAAGTTTAGTGGTGGCAGACAGTTTTCATCTCCGAAATCGCCAACTTCTTGTAGCTGCAAAACGTCAAACTGTCTAAAAACTCCTTTAATAAAGTATACTTTTAAAGGAGTTTTTACTTGTATAAAAAAATGTTTTTTCTTATATTTAAGCTGTAAAACAAGCTACTATGAGTAAATTCATTATAGGAAAAGACCGCAATCAAACCGAGTTTTTTTGTTTAGAACAAGTAATAGATCAATCTAATATTGTTCGGATTATCGATCTTTTTGTAGATGGTCTTCCCTTGAAAGATATGGGATTTAAAACCGAGTTTATTGAGAATGGTCGTCCTGCTTATCATCCTTCTGATTTATTAAAACTATATTTATATGGGTATCTTAACAGAACCCGTTCTTCGCGTCAATTAGAAAAAGAATGCATTCGAAATTTAGAAGTTATTTGGTTGCTTAAAGGATTAGTTCCAGACCACAACACTATTGCTAATTTTAGAAAAAATAACCCTAAAGCTATCGAGAAAGTTTTTCGCTCTACTGTGAGTATGGCAAATCATTTTAACTTAATTGGAGGTACATTAGTGGCAGGTGATAGTACAAAATTAAGAGCACAAAATTCCAAAAAAAACAATTTTAACCCTTCTAAAATTGAACGTCATATTGCCTATATTGATAACAAACTACAAGAATATCAAAACCAATTGGCACAAGCTGATGGAGATAGTGTTATTCAAAAAGAGATACAAGAAAAAGTAATCAAACACCAAAATCAAAAACAAAAATATCAAGATTATCAAAAGGAAATAGAAGAAACAAACATAACCCAAATTTCTACGTCTGACCCCGATAGTCGTCAAATGATAACTAGAAACAACATTACCGAAGTAGCTTATAATGTACAAACAGTTGTAGACGAAAAACACAACATACCGATTGATTTTAAAGTAACCAATCTAAACGATAGCAAAGCCATGGGAGGCATGTTGCGCAGAACCAAAACCATTTTGGGGCATACCGATTTTAAAGCTTTGTATGACAAAGGATATCACACAGGAAGTGAATTTGACTATGCTGACAGATTAGGAATTGAAGTGCTGGTTGCTGTTCCAGAGGTGGCTTCTCATGCTCCTAATTCCAATTTTGATGTAGAGCATTTTGTATATGATAAACAAAACGATTGTTTCACTTGTCCAGCTAATGAAGTACTAATCACTAATGGAAATTGGTATAATAAAGCCAACGGCAAATCCATTACTAAAATGAAACATTACAAAACCACAGCTTGCTTGAGCTGTGCGCTAATGGAACAATGCACTAAAAATAAAAAAGGAAGATTAATAGAACGCTCCCAGCATGCCGATTTAATTCATCAAAACAAAGTTAGAGTTGAACAAAATAAAGAACTCTACCGAAAGAGACAAGCCATTGTAGAACATCCTTATGGCATCATAAAACGACAATGGGATTTTTATTATATTATGACTAAAAAATCAATCAAACACGCTTCTTCTGATGTTGGATTAATATTTATAGCATTCAATCTACGTAGAATTATTAACCTAATTGACCCAAATCTTATCAAAAAGTATCTAAAGCTGCTTTGGCTCACTTTGTTGAGTTATTTTGGCAAATTTAAAGTGGTTTTAAAGCCCTTATTTTTCAACCCAACTAAAACTACAATTTTTAATTTATCAAGTATTCATTATTAAAAAGTAGTATATTTGAGTTTACAAAGGTTAGTTAGTAAAGAAATTTAGGTTTTTAGACGAACTGACGTTGGCGGTTATTTTGCCGAAAAACAGAACTAAAATGAAACAACAAATTCTATTTATATTATTAATCATCGTGAATTTGAATGTTTATTCACAAGACAAAATGAGAAAAGTTGAAGAATTAATAAATGTAACAGAACCAGGTTGGGAATTGGTAAGTGAATGGATAAATACGGCAAAAAATAAAGTTGAAATACTGAAAGTTGATAATGAAAAAGCCAAAGAAACATTATTCAAAATCCAAATTACAACTCGTTCGCCAATGGGCGCAATTGTTTATCAAACGGGCGGAATTTTAGTCGATAATGGTTGGATTAGAATTTTAGGTTCGGGAAATGAAAAACTGCGATTCCGATTTGCGCCGCCGCGCCCGTCCGCGCTATGCTATGCGCATGAGCAAAGTCACAAAACTG
>CAIRMK010000411.1 GCA_903879645.1 uncultured Bacteroidota bacterium | reverse complement strand
GTCGCGGATCTTTTTATTTAGATACTGATTATACAGTATGTGTACTACTATGCACAAACAAAATAAAATCCGTTTAATCCGCGTCATCCGCGTTCCCAAAAAATAAAAATCAGTTTAATCCGCGTCATCAGCGTTCCCAAAAAATAAAATCCGGTTCATCCGCGTTTCAATACGCTACGTTCTTTATAAAGAGTCATTCCAGTTTTATTATTCTAAATTAAAAATTATTATTTTTGAAGAAAAAACATGGGTACAGAACACTTACTTCCGCTTTTTCTTTCTTTAGTGATTGGCTCTTTTATTGGTTTAGAAAGAGAAATAAACGGCAAAGTAGCCGGTTTTAGAACGATGGCATTGATTTGTGTGGGTTCTGCGATACTGACGATGATCTCCATTCAAATTGGTGGTGATGGTAGTAAAGATAGGATTGCGGCGAACATACTTACAGGTATTGGTTTTATTGGTGCGGGGGTGGTTTTTAAAGACGGCCTTAACGTAAGCGGTATTACTACGGCTGCCACGATATGGATGACAGCTGCTTTGGGGATGTGTGTGGGTTGTGAGAATTACAGTTTAGCTATGGAAGGAATGGCACTGACACTGATAGTTTTGTTTCTTTTTGATAGGGTTTTGAACTTATTAACCCGACAAAAAGAACACCGCAGTTATTCTATACATTTTAAGAAAGAAAATATATCGCATGAGATCTATTCTAAATTGAACGAGTTGGAATTGAAATGCATTAAAAAGTTTGAAACCAAAGACGATAATAAGATTAGATTGTCGGTCAACTTATTTGGGAGTAAAGAAAAGATTGAAGTGTTCAATCGCTATTTGCTGGAGTCTGAAAATGTGAAATCGTTTGATAGTTTTTTATAGTATCTTAATTGGGGTGTAAATAAATACTATAGATATTTTTTTTTTAGCCACATAGAAATCATAGATATATTGATTATCTGAATTAAGGCGCTTCGCTTTGGATAGAATGCATAGAACTGTTGCTGGTGGTTTAGCTTATTCTAAGTATCATTCTAGCATGATGCCACTACTACATTTTTACTATTTAAAAAACGAATTCTATTTTAGAAAATTACCTCTCAAAATAGTATATTTTCCGTTAATTTTTTATGGTGAATTTTCCTTAAATAGTCGGCTGTGGGAAATTTTGGCGGTTTTTTCTTATTTTTTTACTAACAAAGTAATTATTGTATTAATTTATTTAGTAGATTTACCTTTATAGAATCAAATATAGTAGCTTTTTTCCCTTATCACTAAAGGCTCATTTTTGTAAAGATCAAACCATAGCCCTACTATTATGAATAATCTTGAGAAAACCAAAGAGCAACTCATTGCAGAGATTGAAAAATTACGTCTGGAAAATGCTCTGCTCATAGAATCGTACACCAAAGATATTTCCCAGTACAAAACCATAGAAGAGTCTTTAAAAGAAAGTCAACGTTTTCTTTTAGAAACGCAGGCTATTGCTAATCTAGGCACTTTTGTATGGGACATTCCTACTGGGCTTTGGAAAAGTTCTAAGATATTAGATAAAATATTCGGTATTGACTACCATTATGTTAGAGATTTTTCTGGTTGGGTTAATCTTATTCATCCTGATTTCAAAGGGTTTATGTCGGATTATGTCGCTAACGAAGTGATAGGCAAACACCATAAGTTTGATAAAGAATATAAAATTATCAACCAGCACAATCATAAGGAATTTTGGGTGCATGGTCATGGGGAACTGGAATTGGATAAAAACAATCAACCCTCTAAACTAATCGGTACGATAAACGATATTACTGAGCAAAAGCAAACCGAAGAAAAACTTTTAAAATTATCGCAAGCGGTAGAACAAAGTCCGATTACCATTGTAATTACCGATACTAATGGGTTGATACAATATGTAAATCCAAAATTTGTAGAAACCACTGGCTATTCTGTAGAAGAAGTTGTTGGTAAAAATCCACGCATCTTAAAATCGGGACACACTACGCAAGATGAATACAAAGACTTGTGGAACACCATCAAGGTGGGCGAAGAATGGCATGGCGAATTTCACAACCGAAAAAAGAATGGTGAGTTGTATTGGGAATCGG
>CAIRMK010000410.1 GCA_903879645.1 uncultured Bacteroidota bacterium | reverse complement strand
TGAAAAGCAGTTTGCATATGTACAAGAGGCAAAGTCTTTGAGTTTAGAAGAAGCCATTATAAATTTACCAACGGCGCTAAGATATGCTCTGATTATGGATGGATATGAATACTTGTTAGATAATTTAAATTGGGATGAATTAGATAATCCTACTCAGCATTGGCCGGGTCATATGACTTCAAGATTACTCATTAAATTCCCAGAAATGGCCGATAAGGCGGATTGGAGTAAATTAAACAATAGCTGGATTTCTAATCTGTTGATTGCTCATCCCGAGTTTGACAATCGAGTTGATTTTAAAAAAATAACTAAAGCGGACGCTTGGGTCAACCTGCTTAGAAAAAAGCCGGAATACTCGATAAAGTGTGATTTCAGTATACTCAATAACGATGCTATGTGCGATTATTATTGGGGTGTTTTACTTATCCAACAACCGCAATTTGCAGAAAATTGTGATTGGAGTAAATTGCTGGAGGAAACTAAAAATAAAATTATTGCAAAACAACCACCGCTTGCTATGTTTGCGTAATGTTCGTAGTGCTACTAATATACTAACCTAAATAAAACAATGATGAAAGTTGGAATTTTTGTGTTAAATAAATCAACCGAGCAAACAACGATGAAGAAAAATAATTTCCCAGAATTGTTTGTAATTGGGACCTATAGTAAAAACTCATTTGTTGGTCTTGTTGTGGTTAATTCACTCGATAAGGAATATTGTGACTCTATAATCTATTGTGGTAAGGAGGGTCGAAAGATACAATGGTGCATTGGAGGCGAGCCCTATTTTGGAGAAAAGGGAAAAGGTATAAATGATTTAAATGAATTTTTAAATGTTGAATATCCAGGATTAAATTCTAAAATTGAGCAATTGATTGATAAATATTTTTTAATTGACAAGAATCAAGTTTATTTTCAAATTGCACGAAATATTGATGACGATGTCCGTTTGTCCAAATTATTTGCAAATGAAGAACTTGATTTAAAATTTGTAAAAGATAGTAGTGGAAATAACTTAGGTATATTTATAAACAGTATTAGTCAATTAAATTGATTACAAAGCCAATATGGCATGGGAAAAAAGATAGAGAGCTAGATTAGAGAAAAAAATAGTAACATTCAAACAAAAAACAATTATGGAAAAAGCAGAAAATAATGGTTTTATTAATACTAAAGTCCCTTTTTTTAACGAACTAGTCGAAGTTATAGACAAAGAGGTTTTTAAAAATGTTGATAATGATATTCAAGGTATTTATAAAACTTGGAATGATGAAAACTTAAATAGTGATGTAGATTCAAAATCAAAGTCAAAACCTGTTGTAAGAGATAAAGAATTATTAAGGCATGAAAATCAAAAAATACCAATTAAGGAGGTTAAATTACTAGGAATAGACTTTCCATCTTGGTATGGAAATTATGGTAGTAAGGAGAAAATTATGATTATTGGTATTGACCCTATGAGAGGTTCTAAAAATTTTAAGGACGCAACTGCTGCAGAAACTAACGATATTCTGATAGGTACACCATATGCATATCATGATAAAAAAGTTAGAAGCAACAAAGTAAACAAAAATTACACACAGTTTATTGATAATTTATTAAATGATAATAATTTTGTTTATTTAACAGATGTTTATAAAACATTTTTTTATCATTCAGATGCTGAAAAAAAGGATATTAGGAGTTATCAGTATTATGGCGAACAACAGAAAAT
>CAIRMK010000409.1 GCA_903879645.1 uncultured Bacteroidota bacterium | reverse complement strand
GTAAATAGACATGCTGGATTTTCGCCAAATATTTTTGTATTACCTTCATAAAAATAGATAGATGAATTCAATTCGTAGACTAGTTTCTTTAATCTAGTTGCTAAATCACTATTTTTGCTTACGGATGTAAAATAAGAATCTAAAGAATAAATATTTAATCCTGAAGTTTTACAGCTTTGGGCATGTAAGTTTGTTTGTATTAATAAAAATAAAAACAGAAGAGGAACCAATTTGATTGCTCTAAATTTAAGTAAGTTATTCATAAAATTTTTATTTGGGTTCATTTTATTTTTTTTAAACGATTAATAATTTGACACTTTTTTTAAAAAAAAGTTATTAACAATTTCGTTAAGTTATTCACGATACAAATATATATTGATAATTTATTAAACTATTATTTTTTCTATGAATTACTTTAATACTCGTTTAAATACATTTCATTTTTTTTAATTATTACTATATTACTCAAAGTCTATCGTTTAGAAACTTTGTTTATAAAAGTTATACTACTTACTTTTACTTATAGCTTTTTGAAGTAGTTTTTAATATTGAGTAATATTATTTGACAAAAGTAGCTATGATTTTTTTATCTACCAAATAAAAAATCGATAAAGTGATTAAAATAACAGATTAATTGCAAAAATATTAATATTTTGTATATTAATACTTACAAATAAATATTATGAAAAGCATTATATTAATAAGACATGCAAATTCCAATAGAGAATTTGAAATAAAAGATTTTGATAGAGAATTAATAGAAAAAGGTATTAAAAACTCGATAAAGTGCGCAAATGTAACTTTAAACGAAATTGATTTTTGCTCCATTATTTATACAAGCCCAGCAAAAAGAGCAATACATACCGCTGAAATTTTTCTAAAAATTTGGAAGTTGAATATAAAATCTATTAAAATAGTACCTGAACTCTATACTTTCGATGTTAATGAACTTGAACAAATTGTTAAATCTTGTCCCAATAATAAAGAAAGCTTGATTCTTTTCGGGCATAATAGTGCTATTACAGATTTTGTTAATAAATTTGGAGATATTTTTATTGAAAATGTTCCTACATCGGGATTAGTATCGATTACTTTTGATACTGACAATTGGAACAACATAATAAAAGGAAAAACAAATCGAGTATTATTTCCAAGAGATATTTAAATGAATTTAGATAAAAAATACCACTATATTGACCGAGAAAAAAGTTGGTTAACTTTCAATGCAAGGGTTTTGCAAGAGGCTGCTGATGAGGCGGTACCTTTATTAGATAGACTACGTTTTCTAGGAATATTTTCTAATAATTTAGATGAATTCTTTCGAGTTCGTTATGCTGCCATCCGCAGATTAAGTTTAACTGGGGAGACTGGTGAAAAAGTTTTGGGAGGAATTACGGCTCAACAATTAGTAAAGGACATTACAGAAATTGTCATTAAACAACAATCTGAAAGTCTTCGTGTTCTTAGCATTATAGAGAAACAATTAGAAAAAGAAAATATCATAATTGTTAATGAAAATGAACTTTGTCAGGAACATCAAAACTTTGTACACGATTTGTTTATTCAAAAGGTGAGCCCTGAATTGGTTACTATTATATTAAATGATTTAGCAGAATTCCCTTTATTAAAAGATACTGCAGGCTATTTAACTATAAAACTGGTGATGAAAACTGATGAAAAACCTAAGGTTCTTGGTTTAGTCAAACCAAAGAAAGAAATACGATATGCTATAATTGAAATTCCCAAAAACATTAATAGAATTGTAGTACTTCCCGAAGTTGAAGGGAAGAAATATATTATGCTTTTAGATGATGTTATTCGTTATAATTTAAATAACATATTTAATATATTTGATTATGAAAGCATATCGGCTTTTATGATCAAGATTACTCGTGATGCCCAATTAGATATTGATAGTGACATGAGTAAAAGTATGTTACAAAAAATAGCTACTTCAGTCAAAGAAAGAAGAATTGGTGAACCTGTTCGTTTTGTTTATGACAGTGCTATGGATAAAGACACTCTAAGTTTCTTTTTGAATCGAATGAAAATTGATGCTTCAGACAGTATCATTCCTGGAGGGCGTTACCATAACCGTCGTGATTATATGGATTTTCCTAATCTTGGTAGATTTGATTTGTTATACCAACAAAGACAGCCTCTTCCAGTAGAAGGATTATCTTTAGAAGGTAGTATATTAAATAAAATAGCCCACAAAGATTATTTAATTTCGGCACCATACCAGTCTTTTTCCTATCTAATTAAATTTCTTAGAGAAGCTGCATTAGATCCTAAAGTAGCTACAATCAAAATCACTTTGTATCGATTGGCAAAAAACTCACAAATCATCAGCTCTCTTATTAATGCAGCTAAAAATGGGAAAAGAGTTATCGTTCAAATTGAACTTCAAGCACGATTTGATGAAGCCAGCAATATTTCTTATGCTGAACAAATGCAGCAAGAAGGAATTGAACTTATTTTTGGTATCAAAGGACTTAAAGTACACAGTAAAATATGTGTTATTGATAGGATGGAAGAAGGGAAAATAAAGCGTTATGGTTTCATTTCTACTGGAAATTTTAATGAGTCTACTGCAAAAGTTTATACCGATGTTACCTTGTTAACGAGTCATCAGCAAATATTAAAGGATGTGACCAAAATATTTGAGTTTTTTGATATTAATTATAGATTACATCGTTACAAACACTTAATTGTTTCTCCTCATTACTCTCGTTCTAAATTTAATAAATTAATCGAAAGAGAAATTCATAACGCCCAAGCGGGTCGTCCAGCCTATATTAATTTAAAAATGAATAGCCTTTCTGATTTTCAAATGATTGATAAACTCTATGATGCTAGCAATGCTGGAGTAAAAATGAAATTACAAATTCGCGGTATATGTTCTTTAATACCAGGAGTCAAAGGAATGAGTGAAAACATTGAAGCAATTAGCATAGTTGATAATTTCCTTGAACATTCAAGGGTCTTTATTTTCTGCAATGACGATAATCCGGAAGTGTTTATTTCCTCTGCCGATTTTATGACTAGAAATCTTGATGGGCGTGTTGAAGTAACCTGCCCAATTTATCAAGAAGATATCAAAAAACAGTTGATTGATAACTTTGAAGTGGGCTGGAAAGGAAATGTAAAAGCAAGGTATCATTCTGAAAAATTAGATAATAAGTATAGAGTTAGAAAAGAAAATGAACCTATTTTCAGAGCTCAACAGGAAACTTATAATTATTATAAAAATCAGCAAGAGGATACTAATTTTAATAAATTTTAGAGGAATTTATTTCTTTAAAATTAAACCCTAAACCAAAAAAAATAAACCTATAATCCGGAATATATTTACATGATTTCAATAAAAAAATATGCAGCAATTGATATTGGTTCCAATGCCATGAGATTGCTCATTACCAATATAGTTGAACAAGAAGGCAAAGAAACACAATTTAATAAATCGGCGTTAATCCGAGTGCCAATTCGTTTAGGTCAAGATGCTTTTACTGTGGGTGAAATTAGTGCTGAGAACATCAATAGAATGGTCGATGCAATGGAAGCTTTTCGCCTTCTTATGAAAGTGTATAAAATTGAAAAATACAAAGCCTGTGCTACTTCTGCCATGCGTGAAGCTTATAATGGAAAGGAAGTTGTTGCAACTATTCGTGAAAAATCACAAATAGATATAGATATTATTGATGGAAAAGTGGAAGCTGCCATCATTGCTTCTTCTGATTTGCATAGTTTTCTATCTACTGATAAAACCTATTTGTATGTGGATGTAGGTGGAGGAAGTACAGAATTCTCTTTGTTCTCTAATGGAAGAATGATTGCTTCCAAATCATTTAAAAATGGTACGGTGCGTTTACTCAACAATATGGTTAATGAAATTGTATGGGTCGAAATTGAAAAATGGATTAAAATGGTATGCGAACCTTATGATACAATTACTCTAATAGGTTCAGGAGGAAATATTAATAAGATTCATAAATTATCTGAAAAACATCCTGACAAACCCTTATCTTATGTCTATTTAGTCTCGCAATATCAATATTTTAGTTCATTAACCTATGAACAACGTATTGCTGAATTGGGTTTAAATACTGACCGTGCCGATGTAATTATTCCTGCCACTCAAATTTATTTGAATGCCATGAAATGGAGTGGCGCTAGACAAATATATGTTCCTAAAATTGGACTTTCTGACGGAATCGTTAAAGCATTATATTATGGTAGAATATAAATTAGTTAGTATGAAAAATATAAAATACTTTTTAGGTGTAGTAGTTTTAATTTTATTTATTTCTTGTAAACAAGAGGATAAAAATGCTACTTATTTTAGTTCAAATGAAACTGGAATTCAGAATGGTGGTGTAAAAATGGTGACTATTGAAACTCCCAAAGGAAAATTCAAAGTATGGACCAAACGCTATGGAAACAATCCTAAAATAAAACTGCTATTGCTTAATGGTGGACCCGGAATGTCACACGAATATTTCGAATGTATGGAAAGTTTTCTTCCCAAACAAGGAATTGAATTCATTTATTACGACCAATTAGGAACTGGTTTTTCCGACAATCCAAAAGATACTACTATGTGGGATTTGCCTCGATATGTTGAAGAGGTAGAACAAGTTCGGGTAGCATTACATCTCAATAAAGACAACTTTTACCTTTTAGGACATTCTTGGGGTGGAATATTAGCCATGCAATATGCTTTAAAGTATCAAAACAATTTAAAAGGGCTAATTGTTTCCAACATGATGGCTAGCTGCCCTAAATATGGAGAGTATTCTAAAGTTTTAGAAAAACAAATGAATCCTGAAGTTTTGAAAACTATTAAGGATTTGGAAGCAGCCAAGGATTATGCAAATCCAAAATACATGGAGCTATTAATGAATAATTTTTACAATCAGCACATCTTGAGATTACCTGTTAAAGATTGGCCAGAACCTGTGAATAGGTCTTTCAGTCGATTGAATGAATCGTTATATATTACTATGCAGGGTCCAAGCGAATTAGGCCTTTCAGGAAAATTAACCCATTGGGATGTCTCTAAAGAATTAAAAAACATCAGCGTTCCCACTTTGGTAATAGGAGCTAAGCATGATACTATGGATCCTGAATATATGAAATGGATGGCTACTCAATTTCCAAAAGGCACCTATTTGTATTGCGCCAATGGAAGCCACATGAGTTTGTATGACGACCAGCAAACCTATATGAATGGATTAGTAAGTTTCTTAAAAAAATCGAATTGACGTTTAATAGGATAATTTAATCTCTTCCCCTTTTTAATTTTATTTATAGCGTGCCCCTACGGGTCGGGCTGTCCGTTATATCTTTTCTTTTTTTAAAGAAAAAAAGAAAAGGATGCCACTTCCATCCCTCACGCAGCACCCTGCTAAATTCAAAATTCAATTTCAAAAATCGTTAATCTTCAATAAATAACCACAATCATTATCCGTCTAATATTCCCACCTTTGGAGAGTTTGTCCCGAAATTTTCGTGAGGTGCCTACAGGACGGAGTGGTTAACTCCAAAATATAGAAAGCCATTAATACTGCCCATTTGCTAATTAACAGCGTCCTTTTCAAAACAAACACAGTCCAAACCACTATTTACGTGGTTTCCTAAAAAACAAATAGCCCCCAAACTTGAAACCTGAAACTTGAAACCTGAAACAAAAAAAGGACCCCTTTTGGAATCCTTTATTTGTATTTATATGTTATTCTTTTATCGTTTCAACGAGAAATGCGCTTTAAACTGTTTCAACGCTGCGGCTTCACTATAATCAACCGTAAACCAGTAATCCGTCGACTCCATTAGGTTGCCGTTATAGGTTCCATCCCATCCCAATCCTGCCGGACTGATTTGTTTGATTAGTTTTCCATAGCGGTCAAAGATGTAAATCTTTGCACTTAAATCATTCTTTAATCCAATAATATTCCATGTATCATGTATTCCATCCCCATTTGGTGTGAAATAATGTGGATAATCTATAGTTTGCACTTCTGTGATTACAAAAGGATCACAACTATTGGCTATTCCTCCTTCGGTATCCCAAACCGTGATGTTG
>CAIRMK010000408.1 GCA_903879645.1 uncultured Bacteroidota bacterium | reverse complement strand
GTTGTTTTTAAAAGCATCGAAAAAGGTTGGGGTTTTACAATTTCTCCTTTAGAACCTGAAACGCAAGCCAAGGTTAAGAATTGGTTGGAATGGCAGAATTTTTTGACAGAGATTCATCAAAATCCTAAAAGTTCTATTGGAGCTTTCCAAAAAAAAGCAGTTGTTTTATCAAAAAAAGTGGCCGAATTGAATGTTAATATTCCTCCAGAATTTAATAAACCGCAAATAAAAGCTCGAATTGCTGTTTTATCTACCAAAATAAAATCGATGGATTTGTTCATTCATTTGAATCAAATTCCAAGTAGTAAAGTGGTGAAATTAATTGGCGAAATCAATACCGAAATAGACTTCTTTCAATTGCAACTGGAAGAAATTGTAAAAAGAAGTCAAATTCCAATGGAAGAAGGCGAATCTGATCTTATCAAAATGAAAGATACCACCAGAGCCATTCCTAACGAATTGAAATAAAACCCAAAACATTGAGCAAAAGCACCATTACTTCTGTCTATCAAAAATCGGCTAAGGTTCAACTTTTAGCCAATGCTTTAGAACAACGCGACACCAAAATAAATGCTAAAGGTTTATTGGGTTCGGCGTTGTCGTTTGTGGTTCAAGCGGCTTTTGAAAAATCAGAATTGCCTTTTCTTTTGTTGTTCAATGATAAGGAAGAAGCTGCCTATCACCTCAACGATTTAGAACAACTCATCAACGATCAAGACGTGTTGTTTTATCCGGGTTCGTACCGTCGTCCGTATCAAATAGACGAGACTGATAACGCAAATATTCTGTTGCGTGCCGAAGTATTGAATCGCATCAATTCACGTAAAAAACCAGCCATCATTGTTTCCTATGCCGAAGCAATTTTTGAAAAAGTAGTGACCAAAAAGGAACTTGAAAAGAACACGTTCAAAGTTTCAACAAACGATAAATTATCCATCGATTTTGTAAACGAAGTCTTGTTTGAATACAATTTTAAACGCGTTGATTTTGTTACAGAACCAGGTGAATTCTCGGTTCGTGGTGGAATTGTAGACGTGTTTTCGTTCTCGAATGACAATCCATATCGTATTGAGTTTTTTGGTAATGAAGTCGATTCCATTCGTAGCTTTGATGTGGAAACGCAATTGTCGATTGAAAAACTGAAAAAGATTTCCATCATTCCAAATGTAGAAAATAAATTCTTCGAAGAAAATCGCGAAAGTTTCTTGGATTATATCAATGAGAAAACGGTTTTATTCATTCAAAATACTGATTTAGTTGGACAACAACTGGACAAGCTTTTTGCGAAAGCTACCGAAGCTTTTACCAAATTAGAAAGTACTTTAAAACACGTTGAGCCAGAAGAATTATTTGTTAACCAAAAACAATTCTTAAAAAAAGCCTTGTATTTTTCGGTAGTCGAATTGAGCAACGCACCCACCTTTTCTATTGACAAAACGATAGAATTTCACATTCAGCCGCAACCGTCGTTCAACAAGCAATTTGATTTGTTATTGAACAATATGAACGAAAATCACTTCAACGGAATTAAGAATTATTTGTTCTGTTCCAATGAAAATCAGGCGAATCGTTTTCATGATATTTTTGAAGATCTTGATGAAGAGAACCACGAAAGCATTCGCAAACAATATAAAACTATTGTCTTTCCATTATTTCAAGGGTTTATTGACGAAGAAAACCAAATCGCGTGTTATACTGATCATCAAATCTTTGAACGCTACCATAAATTTAGCATCAAAAACGGCTATTCTAAAAAGCAAACCATCACCTTAAAAGAACTGACTTCACTAACCGTTGGCGATTATGTAACGCACATCGACCACGGAATTGGAAAGTTTGGTGGCTTGCAAAAAATACAAGTCGAAGGCAAAACCCAAGAAGCAATTAAGCTAGTCTATGCCGATAATGACATTGTGTATGTAAGCATTCATTCACTACACAAAATCTCAAAATACAACGGAAAAGACGGCGCGCCACCAAAGATTTACAAACTAGGTTCGGGTGCTTGGAAAGCCTTAAAACAAAAAACCAAAGCACGCGTTAAGCACATTGCGTTCAACTTAATTCAGTTGTATGCCAAACGCCGATTGGAAAAAGGGTTTGCTTGTGCGCCCGACAGTTATTTGCAAAAAGAATTGGAAAGTTCCTTTATTTATGAAGATACGCCCGATCAAATTACCTCAACGCAAGACGTAAAAGCCGATATGGAAACAGACCGTCCAATGGACCGATTAGTCTGTGGTGACGTAGGTTTTGGCAAAACAGAAGTCGCTATACGTGCCGCATTCAAAACGGTGGACAACGGAAAGCAAGTCGCTGTTTTAGTACCAACCACTATTTTGGCGTACCAACATTATAGAACTTTTTCCGAGCGATTAAAAGACATGCCGGTAACCGTAAATTACTTGAATCGTTTTAGAACTGCCAAAGAAAAATCGGAGACCATAAAATTATTGGGCGAAGGCAAAGTGGACATCATCATTGGTACCCACCAATTGGTAAACAAAGATGTCAAGTTTAAAGATTTAGGTTTGCTGATTATTGACGAAGAACAAAAGTTTGGCGTGAATGTAAAAGATAAACTCAAAACCATTTCGGCCAATGTTGATACGTTAACATTAACCGCAACTCCTATCCCAAGAACGTTGCAGTTTTCATTGATGGCGGCTCGTGATTTATCGGTAATAACAACACCACCACCCAACCGTTATCCTATAGAAACTAATGTGGTGCGTTTTCACGAAGAGTTAATTCGTGATGCGATTTCGTATGAAATTCAACGCAACGGACAGGTGTTTTTTATTAATAATCGTATTGAAAACATCAAAGAAGTGGCCGGTATGATTCAACGATTGGTGCCCGATGCTCGTGTGGGAATTGGTCATGGGCAATTGGACGGCAAGAAATTAGAAGAATTGATGTTGGCGTTTATGAATGGTGAATTTGATGTTCTAGTTGCCACCACCATTATTGAAAGTGGTTTGGATGTACCGAATGCGAATACCATTTTCATCAACAATGCCAATAATTTTGGATTGTCCGATTTGCATCAAATGCGTGGTCGTGTGGGACGAAGCAACAAAAAAGCATTTTGTTATTTCATCACACCTCCATACTCGGCAATGACCGATGATGCAAGAAAACGTATTCAGGCGTTGGAGCAATTTAGCGAACTCGGAAGCGGCTTTAACATTGCCATGAAAGATTTAGAGATTCGTGGCGCTGGTGATTTATTGGGTGGTGAACAAAGTGGATTCATCAACGATATTGGGTTTGATACCTATCAAAAAATCATGAACGAAGCCATTGAAGAGTTGAAAGAAAACGAATTCAAAGACTTGTATCCAACCGAAAATGACATCGAAACCAAAGAATACGTCAAAGATTTACAAATCGATACTGAATTTGAATTGCTATTTCCAGATGAATACATCAACAGTATTACAGAACGCTTGACGTTATACAACGAATTGACACTAATAAAAGACGAAGAAAACTTACTGAAATACGAACAAAAACTGATTGACCGTTTTGGTGCTTTACCCAAAGAAGCTATTGCGTTGCTCAACAGCATCCGCATTAAGTGGAAAGCTACCAGCATTGGTATTGAAAAACTGGTGATGAAGCAAGGCAAAATGGTGGGCTATTTTGTGGGAGACCAACAAAGCGATTTCTACCAATCGAATCGTTTTATGAAAATGGTGCAGTTTGTACAAACGAACAGCAACCTGTGTAAAATGAAAGAAAAAGAAACCAAAAACGGATTGCGATTGTTAGTGACTTTTGAAAATGTGAAGAGCATAAACAAGGCGCTGGAGTTGATGAATAGGATATAAAAAAAACACCTGTAAATAGACTGCACCCAAAAGTTTAGACAAATTTATAATTAATTTTGATAATAATGAGTTCGATATTTTATCGGACTCATTTTGACTAAACTTAATGAACTAACTACCAAAATAAAACCGCCTTGTTATTGCTAACAAGGCGGTTGCTTTTATAATAAAGACTATATTATTTTACAATCAAAAATTCTGAACGTCTGTTTTGAGCATGTTGTTCTTCTGTACAAGGCTCACATTGCACTTTAAGTTCTGATTTACCAAAACCTTTACCTGAGATTCTTGAAGCCGCAATTCCTTTAGAAATCACATATTGCACTGTAGCTTGTGCTCTTCTATCTGATAATGAATTGTTGTAAACGTCCGTACCTCTGCTATCTGTATGTGATTTAGCAAAGATTACCAGTTTTTCGTTGTTTTTCATCACTTGAACTAGTTTGTCTAACTCAAATGCTCCTTCTTGCGTAATATTGCTTTTGTCATATTCAAAGAAAATAGGTTTTAACACAATTTCATCAGGAGTAATAATTACGTCGATAGGTTGTAATGCAGCATCCACTCTCGCTGAAGGTCCTTTGCTTTTAGCAACCGGGAATACATTGCCTTCAAAACCATCTTTAGAAGCTTGTATTGAGTATATTTTATCACAGAGTACTCTGTAGTTCACTTCTCCTTTATTATTTGACATTTGTGTGTCTACAATGTTATTTTTTTCATCCAAAATTGCCACTTTAGCATCCGCTAAAATTTCACCAGTTTTTTTATTGGTAACGACTACTAATAAATCCACTTTACAAATTGGGGTAGCGCTAAAGATATCATCGTTACCATTTCTGTTACTTGAAAGAAAACCAATATTTTTAGCTTTATTGAATGTAAAAGCAAAATCATCTTTTTCCGTATTAATAGGTTTACCCATATTAACTGCATCAGCTCCTTTTGATAAATCTATTTGGTAAACATCTAATCCACCAAGTCCTTGTTTTCCGCTAGAAGCAAAATATAATGTTGTATTATCATCTGCTATAAAAGGGAAACTTTCATCACCTTCGGTATTTACTTTAGGTCCTAAATTTTCAGGTTTTCCATATTCATTACCATTCACTGAAACTTTCCAGATATCTACTCCTCCAATGCTACCTGGCATGTTAGAAGAAAAATAAAGTGTCTTTCCGTCTCTACTCAGACTTGGGTTACTCAATGAAAAGTCTTTACTGTTAAATGGAAGCGGTTTGATATTCCCCCAAGTATCACCTGTTTTGGTTGCTTTATAAAGATTATTTCTACCTAATTTAAGTTTGTTTGCTTTATCTTTTTCGAAAAGATGTTCTCTAAAACTATCACTTGAAAAGTACATCGTGTTTCCATCAGCACTAATAGTCACAGGACCATCGTGGAATTTAGAGTTCAATTCTGTAATCGTAGTAGGCTCAGAAAAAGTACCTGAATCAGCCATAATAGACTTGTAGATGTCTAAAAAAGGTTCGCCATTCCAGCCATAATTTTTTCTAGATCCATTTCTAGCACTAGTGAAATATAACGTATTGTCGTACATAACTGCCCCAAAATCCGATTTATCAGAACTTAATGGCAATGATTTAACAATATAATTTTCACCTTTTTCTAATATTTTAGGAACATAATTAGGATTTTCCTTAAATGCTTTAGCTCTCAAATCATTTGGAACCATTGAAGCAAACTTATTCATTTGTTTGTTAGCTTCTTCATATTTACCATTTACTTTAAGCATTTGAGCGTATCTATAGTAGGTTTCAGCATCTTGTGGGGTTTGAACAGCTTTTGCGTACCAAATTGTAGCGTTAGAAGTGTTAAACATATTGTAATAAGTATCTGCTAATTGTTTGTATACATAACCATCCCCTTTTCCACTATCTGCTAATTTTTGATATTCTTTAGCTGCTGCCACATATTCATATCTATTGAATAGTTTGTCAGCTGCTTTAGTATCTTTATTCTGTGCCGTAAGAGATGAACTTATTGCAACAAAAATTAATGCTATATATAGGTTTTTCATTTTTACTATTATTTTATGTTAGAAATATCTTGGAGATTGTGATACTTTTTTCGGGAAATTCAAATCGAATAAAATCATTATCTCATGAGATGCTGGTGTAGTCACTTTCAAATCAGAAATGATGTGATCATAAGCATAACCAATTCTTAACCCTGGAGTAATTAAATAATTAACCATTGCCCCAAAGGAATCTTGAAGTCTATAAGTAGCTCCTAATTCAAATTTTTCATTAAATAAGAAATTAGCAGATAAGTCAACCGAAACCGGTGCGTTAAACGCTGATTTAATCATGGTTGACGGTTTAAATTTTAAGTTTGGATTCAAATCAAACACATATCCACCTGTCAAGAAATAGTGAAGTACTTCATTACCGTAATGCACACCATTATAACTTAAGTAACTATTTTTTAACATATTTGGCACTGAAAAAGCCACATAATACTTATTTGTATAATAAAACAAACCAGAACCTATATTTAAAAAGGATTTACTTGAATTTTGTTGGAAAGAAGGATCATCTAAATCAGGAACATGTCCATCACCTATTTGAGAAAACAAACCCACTTTGTGAAAAGTTCCTCCGCCTTTCATACCAAAAGCCAATCTATTTTCTCCACCAAGGTTTAATGTGTATGAGAAATCCGCATACACATTTGTTTCTTCGACAGGACCTATTTTGTCGTTAATCGCAGATAATCCTAATCCGACATTTTTACCAACAGGGCTATTGATGAAGAAGGTACTGGTTGTAGGAGCACCTTCAATCTCAACCCATTGTTTTCTATAGATTAAACCCCCTGTCATATTCTCTTTGGAACCAGCATAGGCAGGGTTAATAACACTCATATTATACATATATTGTGTGTACTGTGGATCTTGTTGAGCATTGACATTAATAAATGTCATCAAAGCAAACACAGTTAAGAAATATATTTTTTTCATTGTTTTGAAATTTATCATTTATAATTTGTTTGTTATTTGTTCTCTCTATTGATGTAAATCCATCCTGTTTTAGTAGGTTGGTTATTTTTAAATTCAATTACATAATAGTAAGTCCCGTCAGGAAGATCGCTTCCGCTATCTGATTGACCAATCCATTCGTTCGTATAATCCCCTTTAGTATACACTTTAGTTCCATATCTGTTAAAGATAGAAAGTTGTTGTACATTCATTAATCTCAAATCGAAGAAGTCATTTTTACCATCAGGATTTGGATTTGGAGAGATTCCTTTTTGAATATCACAATAAATTCTATCCAATGTTATTGGATGAATTTGTTGACAACCATCTGCTGTTGTTACATTAACAGAGAATGTTAAAGGTAATTGTGGGGCAGGGGTTAATGAATGCACATAATTAGTTACATTAAAAGTTGCATCTGTAAATCCTGTTGAAGCACTATTAAATTGCCAATCAAAGTGAGAAGTATTCAAATCTAAAGTACTTCCCGTTGGGATAACTTCTAAAATGAAATTA
Organism: uncultured Bacteroidota bacterium; assembly: GCA_903879645.1. Lineage (GTDB taxonomy): Bacteria > Bacteroidota > Bacteroidia > Flavobacteriales > Flavobacteriaceae > Flavobacterium. The sequence goes on along the minus strand of CAIRMK010000408.1, from coordinate 10,358 downwards.
TTGTCAATACATTCTCCATTTATTGTAAAATCAAATGCTGGAATAAATGCTGCCGTTCCAGAAGCACTTACACTAGAACAACCCGTTGTTGTGTTTGTAATCACAACAGAATAAGTTCCTGCGGTTGGTGTTGTAAAGGCAGCCACGTTTCCTGGATCTGAAGCCCCTGTTGGCACAATCCAAACATAACTATAAGATCCTGATGGAGAAGGATTAGCAGTTATAGAAGCTTGAGCGCCTTGACACACTGTATCTCCTGTAACGGTAACCGTTGGTAAAGCATTTATAGTAACTGTACTAGTTGTACTTAAGCTGGTACAACCTGTTGTTGTATCGGTAATACTAACCCCATAGTTCCCTGCAACTGTAGCAATAAATGTAGCCACATTACCTGGGTTTGTAGCTCCTGTTGGAACTGTCCATACGTAAGAATATGTTCCTGAAGGAGAAGGTGTAGCCGTCACTGTTGCTGTTTGTCCTTGACAAACTGTTGGACTATTCACCGTTACTGTTGGTAAGGCATTAATCGTTACCGTTCCTGAAGCACTAGCACTAGCACAACCTGATACAGCATCTGTTGCTATAACAGAATAAGGTCCTGAAACTGTTGCTCCGAAAGTAGCTACATTTCCTGGATCAGTAGCGCCCGAAGGATACGTCCAAACATAATTATACGTTGCTGAAGGAAGAACGGTAGCTATAACTGTCGCCGGTTGACCTGCGCATACAGAAGGGCTATTCACCGTTGCTGTTGGAACAGGATTAATTACTAAAGTAAATTGAGTACTTGAAGCAGATAAACACAATGCACTATTATCAGCAAAACTATAAGTTACAACATAAGTTCCTGGTGTTGATGTAGCCAAATTAACTATACCTGTAGTAGCATCAATCACCAAACCTGTAGTAGAAGTATACGTTCCTCCCATTGTAAAACCAGTAGCAGATGTATTTGGTGTCAATGTAGGCGCCATATTCGCACAAACTGGAGAGGTAAAGGTGAACGTTGTTACCGCTGGAATAGATGTTGTAGGGTTTAAAGTAACCGTTGTACTAGAAGTACATCCTGTTGCAACATCCTGAACCGTTATCGTATGGACTCCAGGAGTTAACCCTGTAAATATAGGGTTTGATTGATAAGTACCTCCGTCAACACTATAGTTATATTGCGCATTACTAAACGGTGCATAAGTTCCAACATTTGAATAATCTTCAGGATCAATTGCGTCCCAATCCGCAGCATTCCACGTTGCACTTGGATTAGGAAGTGGTGTCGCATTAGAATGTCTTCTATAAGTATACCCTGGCTGATTTAATGGTGTATATGGTACTCCATCTTGTCTTCCAAAATTATCTATCACAACATCAGCACTAGTTGTTAATCTAATATTGTCATTATTATTAATTCCTCCACATCCTGAAAATATTTGATTTGGAATAACTCCTCCTTGATTAGGATCAGAACTTACTTTAACAACATTTGTAGCATTATTTGCAATAATTCCTGATAACGATAAATCACAAGAAGTAGTTGTGTTACCATTATTATATATTTTTAATTTATAGTTACTCAAATCTTTTGAAGTTCCAGTTCCATTAAAAATTTCTATGTATGTTAAAGATCCTGCGTCAGCATCGGTCACTTCCGAAATAAATAAATCAGTTGGTAGTGTACCTAAACTTGAAACTGGTGATGTAACTTGAACCGTTCCGGTTGGTAAAGCACAAGTTGGTTGCGTTACTACTATCGCAGTTGGCGTTGGAACCGAATTAACTGTTACAACAATTGAAATAGGTTCTGAACATTGACCCGCGTCAGGAGTAAATGTATAAGTTGTATTACCAAGTACATTTGAATCAATTGTTGTAGGAGACCATGCACCAGTAATTGGAGTACTATTAGTAGATGATGTTGGCAAAATTGGCGCCGCAGTTCCTGAACATAATGGTGAAATTGCAGCAAACGTTGGCGTAATTACAGGATTAAACCCTACTGTACCTGATGCACTTGTACTTGAACATCCTGTTGTAGTATCTGTAATAACTACCGAATAAACTCCTGCCACTGTAGTTGCAAATGTAGCAACATTTCCAGGGTCAGTAACTGTTGCAGGAACAGTCCATGCATAAGAATAGGTACCTGTTAAGGTTGGTGTAGCAACAACTGTAGCCGGTTGACTTGCACAAACGGTCGGGCTATTCACTGTCACTGATGGTGGTGTTGGGTCTACTAAAACTATAGGCGTACTATAAGGATAAGAACATCCATTTATTGTTACCAAGAAATTCGAGTATGTTCCTGCATTTAAGTCACTTATTACAATAGCACCAGAATTATTAGAAGCGACTGTAAGTGGGCCAACTGTTGTTGTAGCATTTTGATATGTTACACCATAAACTGTGTTTGGAGCCATTCCTGAAATTGTTATTGTTCCATTTGTACCTCCACAAGTTGTTGGATTAGTGCTTGCATAAGCTGGCTGTGCTTGAATGGTAAATGACGCTGTATAATAAGCTCCATTATTGTCAATCAATACAGTTTCACTACATCCTGTGGTGGTAGTTGAACTTCCAGAAATGTCATAATATACTTGAATTGTGTAGTTTCCAGGAGGATATGCTGTCAAATCAACTGGTGATTCTGTAGGATATAAAGCATTTGGTAATACTTTTTGCCATTTTTGATCTCCAGTATTACATGGACCACCACCATTGTTAAACGATCCTGCTCCACAATCACTAAACCATGGTAAATCCATAACTTGGAAAGTCCCAGGTGTCCCTGCTTGAGGATAAATTCTATAATTTAATCGAGCACTACATACATTAGAGGCAACATTTTTAAATGTTTTAACTTCAGCTCCTTTTAAAAGTAAGGCACTTGAATTTTGAACGTATGTTCCCAAATTAGAATCAGGGAAAATATTTGCTGCTGGTCCTATAATATCTGCTCCTGAACCCACTGTGTTAAAGAAGTTAGAAGTAGAACAGTTTGCTAACCAAACAGCACTTGCATAACTACCAAAAGCACAGTTTGTATTTACCGTTATATTCATAGTAACAGGGCTTGCACATTGCCCTATTGTTGGAGTAAATGTATAAGTTCCATTTGCTGTATTACTCACTGTTGAAGGAGACCATGTTCCTGTAATACCATTTGTTGAAGTAGTTGGCAATACTGGTGCTGGTGTTCCTGAGCAGATAGGGGCTGGCGTTAAAAATAAAGGTGTAGTACCGGGATTTACTGTGATATCCATACTCACTGGGTTAGCACATTGTGTAGAATTTGGTGTAAAAGTATAATGAGTTGTTCCTACGGTTGTATTGTCAACTATGCCAGGCGTCCAAATTCCAGTAATTGGCGTAGCATCATTTGATGATGTCGGTAAAACAGGAGCTGTTGTACCAACACAGAACGGTGCTATTTGCGTAAACGTTGGTGTCACTAAGCCAGTCACCGTAATAGTTTGAGAACTAGATGCTGATTGAGGGCACAAAGGATTATTATCTGTAGATGTTGCTGTTAATGTATATGTTCCTATTGCTGTAGGAGTGAAAACAACTGAAGATCCTGTAGTAGCACTTAAGTTTGTAGCAGGCGACCAAGTATATTGTCCATTACCTCCAGACGCATTTAAAGTAGCCGACTGACCTAAACAAATAGTTGAAGTATTCGTTTGTGTTGCAGGTGTGATTAATACTGGTGATTGAATTCCGGTACTACTAGCAATTACATAATCACAAACATCACCGGCAAAACCATCAATCATTATATAATATGTATTTCCAACTGTTAATCCAGTTGCGGAAACATTAACTGCTCCAGAAGCAACTGTACCAGGACTCCAACAAGTATAACTTGTTACTGGTCCAGAACCACAAGTTGCAGCACTGAATACCATTATTTGAATACCTCCTCCTTGTGCACTACTTGTAACCCATACATCAAAAGAAATAGAAGTTGAATTTGCAACAAAAGTTAAGAAAGAGTTATTCTCAATTGAACCACAAAAAGCAGCATCCAATTCTGTCCATGAATCAGCTGTATACGAAGCGGAAGTATTTCCACAATATCCGTTTAAGTTACATATTGGAGTAGCTACGTCACAAGTGTTTCCAGCAGGAGTATTATTAATACAACTTGGTGGTGGTGTTGCAAAACTAACCACATTCGACCAAAAACTACTATCTGTACTACTACAAACTGCTCTTATGTATACATCTTTCGATCCAGAGGTAAAACCACTATAAGTAAAAGGATTTGCAGTCGCTGTAACCCAACCTGTAGTTGTAGCAGTTGGAAGAGGTGAACCAGAAGGTAAAACTAAAATTTGCCAAGAAGTTGCAGTTCCTATTTGAGTCCAAGCTATTGTTGCGCTATTTTGAGTAATATTTGAAACTGTTACCGCAGTAGGTTTCGGACATGTTGGTGGCGGACCACACGTTACACTTGCAACCCAACCTGGATGAGTTACTGAACTGTCAGAAGTAAATACAAAAGTTAGACATCCATCAACGGTTGAAGATGTCACACTTGGCGGTAAAGTAGTTCCAGTATAAGTACCTAATAAAGTTCCAGTAGCACTATTTCCATCATAAATATTTAAGAAATCAAATGTGTCTTCTAAATCAAAAGCAGTAAAAGTTACTGTTGCTTGTTGACCAGCCGTAGGGCATATTACAGTTGTAACATTCGAACTATTTGCATAATTACCATTTGCTCCTCCTGGGTCTGTAAATGTTCCACCACAAGCAGGCGGTGCAATTAAAGTAGTTATGTTAACTCCTGCTGACCAAGCACTACTATCAGTAGTAGAACAAACAGCACGTACATAAAGTGTGTAACATGTATCCGCATTTAATCCTGTAAATGAATATGTATTAGGTGTTGTAGGGGTAATTATTGCTCCTGTACTTGAAGCGGTTGGCGCTGCTGAACCACATGGTAAAGCCAACATTTCAAATTGAGTAGCTGAACTGTTATTCGTCCATGTTAAAGTTCCTGAATTAGAGGTAACTGCTGACGTTGCTAATGCAGAAGGTGCTGGACACGTTGGTGCTGGAGCACATGTAACATTGGCAACCCATCCTCCAGTACTTACTGAAGCATCACTTCTAAATCTAAAAGTTAAACAACCACTAGCATTTGATGCTGTAAAAGGGCCTGGTAAATTTGCACCAGTTAAAGTTCCCCAATAAGAACCTGCCACTCCACCAGGAACATTTCCTGCTCCATTAGTACTCGCTAATAAAGGAGCTGTATTTGAATTTCCGTCAAAAACATAAAGACCATCCCAATTAGTTTCTGTAGCAAAAGTAGTAAACGTAACGGTTACTTGATCTCCTGGGTTTATTGGACAAATTGTTACGGTTGAATCTGAATTAGCTGGATAAGTCCCTGCCGTTGCTCCTTGTACATTTACAAATTGACCACCGCAAATAGGAGGTGCGGCTAGAGTAGTTATGTTTACACCTGTTGACCAAGAACTTTTGTCCGAAGAAGAACAAATAGCTCTAACATATAATGTGTAACAAGTTAACGGCGTTAATCCCGTAAATGTATATGTATTAGGCGTTGTAGGAGTAATTATTGTTCCTGAACTTGAAGCCGTTGGTGCAGCTGAACCACATGGTAAAGCCAGCATTTCAAATTGAGTAGCTGAAGTATTGTTAGTCCATGTTAATGTTCCTGAGTTAGAAGTAACAGCTGAAGTAGCTAATGCTGTTGGCTTAGGGCATGTTATTGGTGGAGCACAAGTTACATTGGCAACCCATCCAGCTCGTGTAGTAGTTGCATTAGATGTAAAAACAAAATATAAACATCCACCTGGAACAGAAGAAACTATTGGGCCTGGTAATGTTGCTGTTAAATTTCCAGAAAAAGTCCCTATAAGTGGCGCAGAAGCATTACTTCCATCATAAACATTTAAAACGTCATTATTTGCTTGCGTGTTAAAAGCTGTAAATGTTACGGTTACTACATCCGTTGAATTTGTTGGACAAATTAATGTAGGTGTGTTTTCATTATTACTATAATTAGCACTAGCCCCTCCAGAATCCATAAACTGTCCACCACATGCTGGAGGACCAGCTAATGTAGTAAATAAGAATGGTCCAGCCCATGCACTAAAAGTCCCATTTCCACAATCAGCTCTTACCCAATACTGATAAGCAGTACTAGATGTTAAGCCTGTTATGGCTGTATTAGTACTTGATGAAGTTTGAGTTCCTGATCCTGTTGGTATTGCAGAACCTGCAGTTTGAACTACATATTCCCATGAAGTAGACGTAGCATTAGTCCAACTTAATTGAGTTCCTGTTGCTGTTGTATTTGTAGTAGCTAAAGCGGATGGTTGAGCACAATTAACTTGTTGAATAGACAAAGAATATGCAACAGTTTGCGGTGTTGCATTAGTTGAAATGACTATAATATATGGTAATCCAGCAATTACACTCAAATTTGGGATACTTCTAACTCCACTACCTGAATTTGCTACACCTGCTACACATGTCACACCTACGTTAGCACATCCTTGATAAACAAATATTCCAGACCAAGTGGCTGAAGGAGTCATTGTTATACTTATTGTTCCAGATGTTGATGGCGTGTAAGAATAAAACACATCATTTCCAGTCATATAATTTGTTGTAGTCCCTGCACATGCCGAAGGTTGTGCTACATCAGTAGTATCTCCATAATTAGAGGTATTGTCTGTGGTGCTATAAGGCAAATTCGAAATCGCAATTGGAGCAGCACAGGTTAACCCTGGCGATGTAGTTGAAAAACTATAAGGGCCAACCCAGTTACTAGTACTATCGCTACATAAAGCTCTAACATAATAGACATAACTTGTACTACCAGTTAATCCAGGAGCGATATAGGGTAAGGCACCATTATAAACAACTCCAGATCCTGTTGGCGTGCTTGTTGAAGGAATAACTTCTATCTCCCATGAAGTAGATCCATTTGGTGTCCAAGATAAACTAGCGGTATTCACCGATGGCGTGGCGGTTAAAGCCGTAGGTTCAAGACAGCGTTGTACTAGTTTTACATCATCCACATACCAACTATTTCCTGCTAATGCAGCAGTAGGTTGTGTAAAGCTTCTTACAAAAGCAATATATACCTGTTGTCCTGCATAAGCTGAAAGATCAACCGTTTTCAGTTCATAAACATTATACGTCGCTGCAATAGTAGTTTGATCCCAACTTTGCACTGTAGTCGTATAATTTGCTAAAGTAGTTTGAGAACCTGCTGTAGTATTTGTATTAACTTTAATCAAATAATTTACAGCATCGGGCACATTAAATCCCGTTCTTGTATAAAATGTTAACTGACCATTGACTGGAACAGTAACTAGAGGTGTTGCTAAATAATCCTCCGAAACAACAGCAGCTGCCCCGTTTTGCTTTCTGTTAATAAAAGCAGCTTGAGTACCATTATAAAAATTAGTTGTGGCTCTGTCCCATCTTTTTTGAGGGGAACCTGCTACACCGTTGTCAAATACTGCCCATTGATTTCCAGTAGCTCCAGTACCTAATGTCCAAGGTGATACAGCAACAGGTAATGCCAAATCTGGCCCAGTTGTGGTTTCAAATCCTTCTGTACCGGGTGTTGGAAATTGAGAATAACCAACGAACGAAAACAATAAAGCAAATAGTAAAAAGGTAATTTTTTTCATTATTATTTATTAATTTTAGTGGTTTTTGAGTTAGTTTAGGTTTTAATTAATCCCCAAATTTAACAAAAATTACAAATAAAGGAAGAAAATTAAAAGTTTTAACTAAAGATTTTTTTGATTGAGATTATTGCTGGTAGATTATCGATTTTTTATGCATTTTGTCTATTTTTGTACAAGAAAAAAGTATCATGTTAGAAATAGAAAAAACAAATTTTGAAAAAACTGTCATTGTTGGCATTGTAACTCAAAATCAAAATGAAGATAAACTTAAAGAATATCTTGATGAGTTAGAGTTTTTAACTTTCACAGCTGGAGGGGAAGTCATCAAGAGGTTTTGGCAGAAGTTAGAGAAACCAAATCCAAAAACTTTTTTAGGGACTGGAAAAATGGATGAAATTCATGTGTATGTCAAAGAAAATGAAATTTCTACGGTAATTTTTGATGATGAATTATCCCCTTCCCAACAAAAGAATTTATCCAAACTTCTCGACTGTAAAGTTTTAGACAGAACCAACCTTATTTTGGATATTTTTGCTCAAAGAGCGGAAACTTCTTACGCTAGAACGCAGGTAGAATTGGCACAATGTCAATATTTATTACCGAGACTTTCTGGTATGTGGACGCATCTTGAACGTCAAAAAGGAGGTATTGGATTACGTGGACCAGGAGAAACAGAAATTGAAACCGACCGTCGTATTGTTCGTGATAGAATTGCATTATTAAAAGAAAAGATCAAAACTATTGACCGACAAATGTCTGTTCAAAGAGGGAATCGTGGTGCCATGGTTCGTGTCGCTTTAGTTGGATATACCAATGTTGGTAAATCCACATTGATGAATGCTGTTGGGAAAAGTGATGTGTTTGTAGAAAATAAATTATTTGCTACGTTGGACACGACGGTTCGAAAAGTAGTGATTAAAAACATGCCTTTTTTACTTTCTGACACCGTTGGATTTATTAGAAAATTACCTACTCAACTGGTTGAATCTTTTAAAAGCACATTAGATGAAGTTCGAGAAGCTGATTTATTACTTCATGTAGTTGATATTTCTCATCCCGATTTTGAAGACCATATTGCCTCTGTAAATCAGATTTTATTAGACATTAAAAGCAACAATAAGCCAACTATTATGGTTTTTAATAAAATTGATGCCTATACACATTTGACCATTGAAGACGACGATTTGATTACTGAAAAAACAACCAAACACTACAGTTTAGAAGAATGGAAGGCAACATGGATGAGTAATGTAGGTGAGAAAAAGGCTCTTTTTATTTCGGCTACAGAAAAAGAAAACTTTGAACAGTTTAGAGAAATAGTTTATGAAGCTGTAAGAGAAATTCACATAACTCGTTTTCCCTACAACAAGTTTTTATATCCTGATTATAAAGATGCCGTTGAAAAAGAGGAAGAAGAATAAACAAAAAGACCTTTTGAAATTAATACAAAAGGTCTTTTTTTATTCTATTAAAATTAGGTAATTTAAAAAGTGTAATTTAATCCCAAACCAATAACTTGACGCGTTTGAAATCCTGCAAAAGCATTGTCATCATAAATGGTTTGAAAAGCGAAATTTGTTGATAAAAACTTATTGATTTTCATATTAATGTTTAACGTATAATCCATATCAACATTTTGTGCAACGTCTAAATAATTAGAATATAAATTTAAAATATTCTCTACTGAAACATTTTCCATCAATTTGAATTTATAATAGGTGTTTACTGCTGCTCCAAATTCGTATCTTGACGATTGGCCTTGAAGCACTCCAAAAGAAGAACCGTTTTGTGTAAATTGAGAATCTACTATAATTACTTTTGAAGTTGCGGGGGCAATATTTATTTTTAAATTATCTCGTTTTTTCCATAACATCCCAGGTCCAAATTGAAAATAAGCAGGTGAAAACATATGTGATGTTTTAATTCCTGATTCAAATCCTGAATCAAATTGTGTTTTAAAATTAAAAAAACCTGAATAATACCATTCCCCTGAGGCTTTTTTGCCTAGCAGCGAGCTGAATTGAAGCCTATCATCCGATTTTTGCTAGTCTTGATACTTAATTTTTGTAAGTCCGTACCCTGCAATTAATTTATTGTCCCATGTCCATGTATTACTTTTGTAATTGAAATCGTAATTCACGCCAATATTTCCTGAAATACTACTTTGTCCACCAGCTAACCAATTATTGAAAGTAGCTTCATTTGCCAAAAAAGTAAACACTCCTTTTTTAACCCATCCATTAGGCTTTTCATCTTTAATAGTAGCCATGACCTCTTCTGTCTTCTTTAATAATTCTTTTTCATTCATCTGTCCAAAAACCCCATTAATTCCTAAGAATAAGGTTGCTAAAAGAATAACTTTTTTCATTTTTTGTACGATTTTTTAAAATTCGAGTGCAAAGGTATAAATACATCTGACTTTATCAAATCTTTTCAAAAAATGAGAGGGGATAAACTATGTAGAATTTAAACTACTTTTTTATTTTAAATATTGGAACCGCAGAACAAGCTTCTCCATACATAATGCTTTTTACAACTGGCTGAAGATATTGAATTGCCATTACATAAGCACTTTCGGGAACGGGTTTTTTTGAACATCCTTTTATAATAACCGGCTTATCTTGATAAATAGAATAATCAATTGGAGAAAGACTATCTTGATACAAAGAAGTCTCT
>CAIRMK010000407.1 GCA_903879645.1 uncultured Bacteroidota bacterium | reverse complement strand
CAATATATGCTTTAATTTGGTCGTTTATTGGTATAATGATATACGTAGCTTTTAGGTTTAAACACGTCAATTTTTTTTTTGCACATCTAAACTTTTATATTATTTTTACCCATACAATCAAAGTAACAATGTGTTACGAGCTATCTTAAACTGACATTGATTAACAATTCAAATGGAAGTCGAAAATAAGGTTAACTCATTAGGACTATTTGTTTCAGACCATGTTGCTGCTATGTTAGCCTATTGGGATAAAGATATGGTTTGCCGTTATGCTAATGCAGCCTACATGGACTGGTTTGGAAAAACTCCTGAAGAAATTGTTAACAAAATAACCCTTAAAGAATTATTAGGGCAAAACTATGAAAAAAATCTACCTTATATTTCTGGAGTATTAAAAGGAGAAAAACAATTTTTTGAACGTACGATAACCTTACCTTCTGGCGAACTTAGATTTACCTCAGCCAATTATTATCCAGATATTGTAAAAGGTGAAGTTAGAGGTTTTTTTGTCTATGCATCAGACATTACTCCCATCAAGCTTTTAAAGCATGAATTAATCAAATCAAACGAGATGATTAGTGAGCAAAACAAACGTTTATTGAATTTTGCTAATGTTATCTCTCATAATCTTAAAAACTACTCTAATGGTTTTACAGGGATGATAGAACTGCTAAGTGAAACCGAACATTCTGAAGATCAAATAGAAATCATTAAACACCTCAAAAAGATTTCAAATAACTTTAATGAGACCATAAAAAATTTAAATGAAATTGTCCATGAAAAGAACATAGACAATATTGAGCTAACAGCAATAAATTTAAATGAGTATATCATTAAGGCGATATCTTCATTAAGTTTAGAAATCGAAGTTAGTAATGCAATTATATATAACAATGTTGACGAGAATACTATTATTATGGGGAATTCTGCCTATATAGAAAGTATTTTGGTTAACTTCCTTAGCAATGCCATTAAATATAAACATCCCGACAGAGATCCTATTATAGAATTAAGTTGTGTTGCCAATAATGAAGAAGTTATATTGAATATTGCCGACAACGGTAAAGGAATTAATTTAGACGAACACGGCGAAGAAATTTTTGAAATGTATAAAACGTTTCATGGCAATAACGACGCACAAGGAATTGGTCTATACATTACCAAATATCATATAGAAGTAATGGGTGGTCATGTTCAAGTAGAAAGTGAAGAAAATGTTGGCAGTAAATTTATCATACACTTGAGTACTAAAAATAGTAAATCACAAAATACTGGTGTTGTAACCAACAAACTTGACCCTTGGCATAATTAATTTTTTTTAGTAGAAATCCTATTTACACCACTTGTTTATTCAACTTACTATTTTTATTGCTGAACCCAAAGTAAATAATAAGTCCTATCAGTAACCAACAAGTAAAGTAAATCCAGTTCCAAATACTCAACTCAGCCATCATATATAAACAACAGATTAATCCAAGTAAAGGAATTAACGATAAGTTTTGTTTCCAAGACCAAACCGCCAATCCAATTAACGCAAATAAGAAAATCCACATCGGTATTTTATGTTTGAACAAACTAAGCCCAGAATCATATTTTAATGATTCATCAATTGGCATTTTGTCAACAATGGTTTTATAAGTTGTTTCATTCTCGCTATAAGAACTCAACAGCTTTTCTAAATCGGTTGTAGTCGCTTCTTTTTTAAACGAAACCAAATAATCATATACCTTTTTGCTTTGCTCTTTATTAAGTGAAGTAACAATATCGGCAGGAGCATTTACTTGTTTTTCATTGGTTAAAAACCCCATCGTATCTTTCTTATTTACCGTAAAGGCGATTCCAATTCCTATAAGCATCAATACTGGAAATACATATTTAGAGTTAACATAAGGCGTTTTAAATTTTCCTCGGGGTATATCTTTTTTATTTTGCAAGACCAAAACCCCAGCACATACCAATACAAAAGCAAACAAAGTTCCAATACTACATAAATCAGTAACCATAGTTAAGTTTAAAAACAAAGCTGGGATGGCTACAACAAAACCAGTAACAATAGTTGCATAAGAAGGTGTATGATATTTCGGATGAACTTTAGAAAATCGTTTTGGTAACAATCCATCACGGCTCATGCTCATCCAAATACGAGGTTGTCCCATTTGAAATACCAAGAGTACACTTGCCATCGCAATAACAGCACTGACCGCAATGACACCCGACATCCATTTTAAATTCAATTTATCAAACACAAAGGCTAACGGATCGCCTACATTCAAATCGGCATAATGCACCATTCCTGTTAATACTAAGGCGATAATTACATATAAAATCGTACAGATAATAATAGCCCACATCATCCCTTTAGGCAAATCACGTTGCGGGTCTTTACATTCTTCTGCAGTGGTTGAAATAGCATCAAAACCAATATAAGCAAAAAACACTGCCGATACTCCCTTGAGAATACCTCCTACTCCATTAGGTGCAAAAGGATGCCAATTGGTAGTATCCACATAAAACACACCAACAGCTATAACCAACAAAATGATGCACAATTTGACTACCACCATAAGATTGCTCGCATTTCGAGATTCTTTCATTCCTCTATAGACCAAAGCCGTAATAAGCACTATGATTAATAGTGCTGGCAAATCGGCAATTAAATGCAAAGAACCTAAAGTTGGGGAAGTAGTATAAGCAGTATAAGCCGCCTTCAATCCATCGGATAAATTTTCATAAGTCTTTCCTCCTTGCATCAATGCAGTAGCATCTTTATAGCCGTTGGAAGCTGTCAGATAATCCATTTGAACCCATTGGGGCAGATGAATCCCCATGCTATCGAGCAGTCCTGTAAAATAATCACTCCACGAAATAGCAACCGTAATATTACCAATAGCATATTCCATAATCAATGCCCAACCAATTATCCAAGCAACAATTTCACCAAAAGCAACATAAGAATAGGTATAAGCACTTCCTGAAACTGGAACCATCGAAGCAAATTCAGCATAAGCAAACGCTGCAAAACTACAGGCTACAGCGGTAAAAATAAATAAAAAGATAACCGCTGGACCTCCATCAGCACTCGCTTTTCCAATAGTACTGAAAATTCCTGCTCCAATAATAGCAGCAATCCCAAATGCCGTTAAATCTCTAGCGGTTAAGTGTTTCCCTAAGGCATGGTGACCATCTGCTTCATTTTTAGCAACTTGGTTTAATATATCTTGTACTGTTTTTTTTCGGAATAAATTTGAAAAATTCATATATTTTGCGTATATTTAGTCTTTGTTTTATAAAAACAAATATAGCATAATATTATTTGTTTTTATAAAAAAGGAAAATACTGCTATATAGTTTAAAACTATCATTAAATAAAAAAACATAATTAAAATTAATACACACAAAAGTATTTAGTACTTAAATTTGCAAAAGAAAATAAATTTTAACTTAAAAATTATATACAATGTCATTAGTAGGAAAAAAATTCCCAAACATTACGGTAGATGCGATCTCATTTATGGGTGATAATCTAAGAATTAACATTCTTGAAGAAGCAACTAAAAACAAGAAAAAAGTTGTTTTATTTTGGTATCCAAAAGATTTTACTTTTGTATGTCCAACAGAATTACACGCTTTTCAAGCTTCTTTACAAGAATTTGAAAAAAGAAACACTATGGTAATTGGTGCTTCTTGTGATACTAACGAAGTACATTTTGCATGGTTAAATACTCCTAAAAACAATGGCGGAATTGAAGGAGTTACCTATCCGATTTTAGCAGATACTACTCGTAACTTATCAGCGGCATTAGAAATTCTGGATGCCGAATGGGTATATGATGAAGAATTGAATGACGAAATTTTAGAAGGTTCTAACGTTACGTTCAGAGCTACCTATTTAATTGATGAAGAAGGAAAAATTTTCCACGAAAGTGTAAACGACATGCCAGTGGGAAGAAATGTTGCAGAGTACTTACGTTTAGTAGATGCTTATACTCACGTTCAAACTAACGGAGAAGTATGTCCTGCTAATTGGGAAAAAGGAAAGGATGCAATGCATGCAGATAGAACTAGTACTGCTTCTTATTTGTCTTCTCACTAATAAATATAATTTGTCACATTAAGCGCAATCGGAATGCTCCCAAGTTTTCGGTTGTGCTTGAAGTGATATTAAAAAAAACTTTATGTTTCAAGAAATAGAAAAAGATAATTTAGCAGAAATCATTGCCGAAAATAATACTGTAATTGTTCAATTTGCTGCTTCTTGGTGCGGTAATTGTAGAATAATGAAACCAAAATTCAAATTATTTGCTTCACAAAACGAAAACATTCCCTTTGTTCTAGTTGATGCAGAGCAATTTCCTGAATCAAGAAAAATGGCAAAAGTTGACAACTTACCGACGTTTGCTACTTTTAAAAATGGAGCGTTAGTGAATCAAACCCAAACTAACAAAGCTGAAGTATTAGCGGAATTGGTTGCAGAAGTAGTTTAATATGAAACTACCTATTATAAAACACCTTTCTCAATTCATTGAGGATAACGATCAAGATTATATAGTCGAAACTATTGAGGTTCTTGAAAACCTAACCGAAATCCCAACATTAAAAGAGGATGAATTAGAAGTTATTGGTGAATTAATTTCAAATATGTACGGTGCATTAGAAGTTCACAAAATGATGAAAGAAGGTAAAGATAAAAAAACAGCTTTAAATGATTTTATGAAGCGGGTCTTAGGCTCAATTGACAAATAAAAAAAGGTTCTCAAAAATTTGAGAACCTTTTTTTATTACTCTTAATCTAGTTATTTAATCTTATTTTAATTTAAGTTGTGTTGCGTTTAAAAAAAATATAGTACTTTAGCTTTTAAGTCTATATCGTTGTCTATGAAGAAAATTACATATTATATCTGTTTTTGTGCGTTTTTTGTTTTTCAATGGAATTATGCGCAAAACACCAATGATAGTTTCAAACCCCGCAGAAAAGAACTAGAGTTATACCAATACCGTGGCGATAGTATTACTATCTTAAAAGCACCACCTTCCACTACTGCTATAACATCATTTGATAGCAAATTGCCTTATCCCATAATTTTCATACATGGATTAGATTCCAATTCCGAAACATGGAACACTACGACCAATTATTTAGACACTCAATTCCAATTTACGTATGGTGGACGGTTTGATTTTTGCTTGAATGATGACGGCAACAATACAATTGCTAACAAAAACTTCTATCCAACGGCTGGTGCCGATATTGCTGCTTTTGAAACTTCTATACAAAATGGTGATTATTATACCATTAATTTTGATGTGGGCACCGATGGCTCCTATAGCCCTTCTTCATCTAGTAGTGTTTTTGCTTTAAGCAATCAAGCCGCTATAGCAAAACAAGCCATGGCAGTCAGAAAAACGATTGAACGCGTCATGCAAATTACAGGGAGGGATAAAGTGGTACTTGTAACTCATAGTATGGGTGGATTGGCAGCAAGAGAGTACATCCAAAATAGTTTCGATTGGCAAACCGATGGAAACCATCATGTGGCTAAATTGGCTATGGCTGGTACCCCACATGGCGGTAGCAATACCAGTGGTTTCGGTTTGGGTTTTTTAATTGGAATGGACGAAAGTTCGGAAGCGATTAGAGATTTACGAACGTCTTACTATTATAGCGGAGAACCCGGCAGGTACTTATTTGGAGGCGTCGAAATAGAAAACAACACCAACATGAATGACAATTCCTATACACCTGATTTCTATAATGTCGATATGAATTGCAATGGCATTATTAATGAAAACATCATCGGTTTAAATCAAAGACCCATTGATAATTTAATTGATTATTCGAGTGTTATTGGAGAAAAAAATGGAGGCACAACCGATGGTGTAGTAGATGCAACTTCTTCCAATTTGAATCTTTTCTATCCTACACTGACCTATCCCAATAAATTATTTTACTACTCTGCTATAGCCGTTACAGAAGTGCACACCGACTTACCTAGCCAATATTACCAATTGATGCAGGCTATGGATGAGCCCAACTTTAAAGAATTGGGGTATAAAATTATCACTAACAAACCTTATATTGGGTTTACTACTATCCAAGAAAATCCTTCAGTAGCAGATGATGATTTCTATAAATTTGATATTACCAATAATGTCAGTGCAACGGTTTCAGTTTCTAGTATCGTCACCAATCAAATGATTGCTTCGCTAGTAGATAGTAATGGAAATCTTATTGGCACTACATATAATAACACTGCAGCCACGCTAAATTTTACCCAAAATTTGACTCCCGGTAGTTATTATTTAAAACTGTCAAGCATGAATCCAACAAGTAACAATTATAAAACACCCTATCAATTTATAATAAACACTAGTTTAAGCAATGCTGACTATGCACTAAATAGTATTTCATTCTATCCCAATCCTACCCTGAATAGTGTTTATTTCGAAAATCAAAATTTCAACAAAGCGACCGTATATTCTTTCGTTGGGCAAAAATTAGAAGAAATAGATTTAAATAGCACTGATTCGTTGCAAAACATCTCCATAGCCAACTATGCCAAAGGAATATATTTTATTAGTTTAGAAAAAGAGAATCAGCATCCAATTCAAATTAAAGTAATCAAAGAGTAATCAATATCCTATGATTACTTACTTATTAATAATACTTCTTGCGCAACCAAAAAGCCACATTGACTAAGGTAATTAAAGCAGGAACTTCTACCAACGGTCCAATGACGCCAGCAAAAGCTTGACCACTATTGATGCCGAAAACACCAATAGAAACGGCAATAGCCAATTCAAAATTATTTCCAGAAGCTGTAAAGGAAATAGCGGCATTGTCACGATAATCGGCACCTACTTTTTTACCTACAAAAAACATAAGTAAAAACATAATGGCAAAGAAAATCATCAATGGAATAGCTATTCTTATAACATCAAAAGGCAATTGCACTATCATTTGACCTTTTAAACTGAACATAACTACAATGGTAAAAAGCAAAGCAATCAATGTAATAGGAGAAACAAACGGAAGAAACTTTTGGTTAAACCATACATCGCCAACAAATTTCTTTATCAAAAAACGACTGATTACCGCTAAGGCAAATGGTATTCCGAGGTAAATCCCCACAGTAGAGGCGATTTGTGAAATGGTAATATTCAATGCTAATCCTTTAATTCCAAATAAGGGTAACATAATTTCCAAATAAAAATAAGCATACAAACTAAAAAACAAGACTTGTAACAAACTATTAATTCCCACTAAACCTGCCGTTAGTTCTCGATTTCCTTCGGCAAGTTCATTCCATACAATAACCATAGCAATACAAGGAGCTAATCCTATAATGATTAATCCGGTCATATACTCTGGATAGTCATTCAAAAAGAAAATAGAAAGTAGAAACATTAAAAAAGGACCTACTATCCATGTGATTATAAAAGACGCCATTAAAATTTTAGGTTTCTTAAACATTAAGGGAATCTTACTGAAATCCACTTTAGTTAATGGCGGATACATCATTAATATCAAACCAATAGCCAATGGAATATTAGTTGTTCCAGAAGAAAATGAATTGATAAAATTGGCTGAATTTGGAATAAAATACCCTACACCAAGACCTATAAGCATAGACAAAAATATCCACAGCGTTAAAAATCTGTCTAAAAAATTAAGTCTCTTTTTCATGTCTTATATTTAGTTTATTTGAGAAAATACATAATACATTTCTGAAGCTATTTCCCTACTACGTTCAGCATATTTATCATCCATTACATCAGTCCCATCATATGCTTTTGGGTCGTCATAACGAATAGGTAAGCGTTTTTCTGCTCCTGTAATAAATGGGCAACCCTCATCGGCAGAAGAACAAGTCATAATCGCTGCAAATTGAGAGTCGGGATTAAAAGCATCATCAAAGGTTTTTGAAAAACAAATAACAGGATGTTCATTTATAGCATATTTAATGGCGTAAACAGGATTAGCAGTAGCACTTAATTGCTGAACGTCAAATCCTTGTTGTTGCAAAGTCTCTCCCACTTTGGGAAACATTGCCGTAGCCTCGGTTCCTCCCGAATAGCAAAATACATTTTTAATTCCACAATGAAAAGCCATAGTTTGTGCCCATAGTTGAGACAAATGGCTTCTACGTGAATTGTGGGTGCAAATAAAATTCAAACGAATTTCTTGATGGTCTTCTACTTTCTTTTGAATATAATCAATCAAAGGTTGTAACACTTCCTTTCGTTCGTTTGAAATAGTAATTTTAGCGATTGAGGCTATAGTTTCAGATAAATTCATTGAATAGATTTTTTGTGCAAACTAGAATAAAAATTAACAACAACCTGAATTTGGGGTGCAACAAGTTCCTTCTTTTTGCTTCCACTCTCCAATTTTTACTTTCAATTTTTCTGGAGGGATGCCACAATGATCTTTTGCCAAACAATCAGTGATTTTTGATTGCAGTTGAAAGTTAGTTCCATCAAAATCAAGACTGAATTTACCAATTGTATCTTTCATTTGATATTCTACTTCAACGTCTAAATCTGGAATTTGTAATTTAGATTCCGACAATTCAATAATATGAAGTAATTTTTCAGGATGCAATCGATGATCATAGTCATTCGCTTCCCAAAGTTGAAAATTAACCACTTCTTCGGTGCGAACAACTCCACCACAATCAATAAAATGTTTGGATATTTTACCTATTTCGGTCACGTGAAAATGACTAGGCACTAAATCACCATTTGGCAATTGAAAAGCAATCGTTGTGAGCTTTTGTAATTTGTTTTTAATTTCTGATAATTTCATTGTTTAGATTTTTTAGATTTTTTTATATTGCTATACTTTTAACAACATTTATCTTTTAGTTGTTTAGTAATTAAACTGAAATGACGTTCAATTTTTTGTATGATTTCCGGATTAATACAATAACAAATAGCAGTTCCTTCGATATTTCCTTTGATGATATTCGCATTTTTCAACTCTTTCAAATGTTGTGAAACTGTCGGTTGTGCCAATGGCAATTCATTTACTATGTCCCCACAGATACAACTATCTACAGATAGCAAATAATCTACAATAGCCACTCTAGCGGGATGCGACATTGCTTTGAACAAAGTAGCCATTTCATTGTGTTCAACTGAAAATGATTCTGATTTTGAGGCTCCCATATTTTTAATTTATTTTTATATTGCAATATTACGATAAAACAATAATACAAAACAAATAATTTAATAAAAATCGCATTTAAACCCATTTCGAAAATTCCCAATTCCTAATTCTTAATTCCTAATTATTTTCACTACTTTTGAAATCTTAAAAAAACAAAGAAAAATGGCAACAATTACATTAGGCGGAAACCCAATAAATACGAGTGGTTCGTTACCAGCAGTGGGATCAAAAGCACCTGATTTTAATTTAGTAAAAAATGATTTATCAACAACAACCCTGGCAGATTTTGCGGGAAGTAAGTTGGTTTTAAACATATTTCCGAGTATCGATACTGGAACTTGCGCTACCTCGGTAAGAACTTTTAATGCCAAAGCGAGCGCATTAGAAAATACTAAAGTACTGTGTATTTCAAGAGATTTGCCCTTTGCTCAAAAACGTTTTTGTGGTGCTGAAGGACTAGAGAATGTAATCAACCTTTCCGATTTTAAAGACGGAAGCTTTGGAAAAGAATATGGTTTAACTATTATTGATGGTCCTCTTGCTGGCTTGCATTCAAGAGTGGTGATTATTGTGGATGAAAATGGTGCAGTGAAATATGCAGAACAAGTTTCAGAAATAGCAAATGAACCTAATTACGATGCAGCTTTAGCCGCTTTATAATAGAATTGTATGGAATTCGAAAGAGATAAATCTTTTTTAGCAGGACGATTCAAAAGTATGGGATTTGCCTTGAAAGGAGCTTACAAATTAATCACCACCGAGCACAGTGTAATGGTTCAAAGTTCAATCGGTGCTTTAATGATCATAGCAGGGTTCTATTTCCATATTTCACACGAAGAATGGTTAATCCAAACCTTAGCAATAGGCTTAGTTCTAGGAATAGAAGGTTTGAATACTGCAGTTGAAAAAATAGCTGACTTTATTCACCCAGAATACCATGAACGCATTGGTTTTATTAAAGATATTGCTGCGGGATCTGTTTTTTTTGCAGCAATGACAGCAATAGCAATTGGCTGTATAATTTATATCCCAAAAATTTAATCTATATTTAGAGTCGGAAAATTCAGTAAAGAATGGCTAAAACAGTAAAAAAAGAAAATACAAAAGCTGCAGAATTGGGAGAAAAACTTCCATGGAAAATGAAAAGACAATACAAAGTAATTTTTGGTTGCCTTTTAGTCCTTCTATCTGTTGGCTTATTAGTAGCCTTTATTTCATTTTTCATGTACGGTCAACAAGATCAAAGCATTGTAACTGATTTAAGTAATCGAAATGAAACAGCCAGCAATTGGTTAGGTAAGTTAGGAGCTTATCTATCTGATTTATTTATTTACAGAGGATTTGGTGCCGCTTCTTTTATATTTGTTAAGCTATTCTTTTTAACAGGTGCTTTTATGGTGCTTGATTTACCCTTAAAGAAATTAAAAACAACTTGGTTTTGGGATCTATTTGCCATTATCATCCTTTCCATCTTATTGGGTTTCTTTGCGAATTCTATTCCTGAATTAGGCGGAACTATAGGTTATGAAATGAATCTATTCTTTCAAGACTATATTGGAAAAACAGGTACTTTACTAGTCTTAGTCTTTGGAGTAATAATTTATTTGATATTCAAAATCAAATTATCTCCGGATACCATCAAAACATTCTTTGAAAGAAAACACAAGGAAATAAACGAAGATTTAGCAGCCATGAAAACAACAGCTTCAGATGCGGATACTGCTGCTTATAACCTCGAAGAATATGCCGTTGAAGATTTTCACGATGATTTAGAAGACAGTATTGAAGAACCTTATATAAAACCAAGTTCTCAATTTGAAATAAATAAAGAAGCTTTAAAACCAACCATTTCTAGTTATTCTGAAATTGAATTGGAGCCTACTTTAAAAAATGAACCTGTAGCTTCTCCTAAACTGCAAATAACAGAACCTGAAATCATCAAAACTAATGATGAGGCTTTTGTCATTGAAAAATCACAAGACGAAGATGTGGTGGAAGAGAATTTAGCAGCAAGATTAGTAGCTGATTTTGGATTATTTGACCCAACGTTAGAATTATCAAATTATAAATTTCCAACTATCGACTTGTTAAAAGAATACAGTTCGGTGGGAATTACAATCAATCAAGAAGAGTTAGAAGAAAATAAAAACAAAATTGTTGAAACACTTCGTAACTACAAAATTGATATCGCTCAAATCAAAGCTACTGTTGGTCCATCGGTGACTTTATACGAAATTGTACCCGAAGCAGGTATTCGAATATCAAAAATTAAAAGTTTAGAAGACGATATTGCCTTGTCGCTGTCCGCTTTAGGAATACGTATCATTGCTCCTATCCCAGGAAAAGGAACGATTGGTATTGAGGTTCCGAATAAGAATCCAACTATGGTTCCAATGAAAACGGTCATTGCATCAGCTAAATTTCAAGAAGCTGAGATGGAATTACCAATCGCTTTAGGTAAAACTATTGCCAACGAAACCTTTGTATTTGATTTAGCAAAGATGCCTCACCTATTAATGGCGGGAGCAACGGGACAAGGAAAATCAGTAGGTTTAAATGCAGTACTAACGTCTCTTTTATATAAAAAACATCCTGCAGAAGTAAAATTTGTTTTAGTAGATCCAAAGAAAGTTGAATTAACGCTTTTCAATAAAATAGAAAGACATTATTTAGCCAAACTTCCCGATTCTGAAGACGCAATCATAACAGACAATAGCAAAGTAATTAATACATTAAATTCGCTTTGTATCGAAATGGATAACCGATATTCATTGCTAAAAGATGCTATGGTTCGTAACATAAAGGAATACAATGAAAAATTCAAAGCACGCAAATTAAATCCTGAACACGGACACCAATTCTTACCTTATATAGTGTTGGTAGTGGATGAGTTTGCCGATTTAATCATGACAGCGGGTAAAGAAGTAGAAATCCCTATTGCGCGTTTGGCTCAATTAGCACGTGCCATCGGAATTCACTTAATCATTGCCACTCAAAGACCATCAGTAAATGTTATTACTGGTATGATTAAAGCTAACTTCCCTGCCCGTATAGCCTTTAGAGTAACTTCCAAAATCGATTCAAGAACGATCTTAGATTCAGGAGGCGCTGACCAGTTAATAGGTCGTGGCGATTTATTATTCTCTAACGGTAATGACTTAGTTCGTGTCCAATGCGCTTTCGTTGATACACCCGAAGTAGAAAAAATTGTGGATTATATTGGTTCTCAAAAAGCATATCCTACCGCTTTTTTGCTTCCTGAATACGTTGGAGAAGAAGGTGGTAATGTGAAATTAGACATCGATATTTCTGAGAGAGATGTAATGTTCAGAGAAGCGGCAGAAATAATAGTAACTGCCCAACAGGGTTCGGCATCATTATTGCAAAGAAAATTGAAATTAGGTTACAATCGTGCAGGCAGATTGATTGATCAATTAGAAGCAGCAGGAATTGTAGGGCCTTTTGAAGGTAGTAAAGCTAGAAATGTAAACATCCCTGACTTGACTTCTTTAGAACAATTTTTAAACAATGAACAAAACAATTAGTAAAATGAATAAATTTCTGTCAATTGCTTTACTATTAATTATTGGTTTAACTACTAATGCGCAAGACAAAAAAGCAAAAAATCTTTTAGACGAAGTAACATCAAAAATTAAAAGTTATAATAATATCGTTATTGACTTTAAGTACACTTTAAATAATTCCAAAGAGAATATTAATCAAGATAGCAAAGGCAACGTAACACTTCAAGGCAATAAATATGTGTTGAATTTTATGGGAGTGACCAAAATATTCGATGGTAAAAAAACCTATTCCATAGTTCCTGAAGATGAAGAAGTAACCATTTCAAGTGTGAATGACAACGACGAAAAAGCAATTACGCCTTCCAAAATGTTAACATTTTTTAATACGGGTTATAAATTCACCTGGGATATCCTGCAAGATGTAAAAGGACGTAAAATTCAATATATTAAACTAACTCCCAATAGCACTAAAGATCAACGTAAAGAAATACTTTTAGGTATAGATATT
>CAIRMK010000406.1 GCA_903879645.1 uncultured Bacteroidota bacterium | reverse complement strand
TTTTAATTTTTAAATTTGTTTTGTAAATTTGATAATTATTTTTAATAAAGGTTTAATGGCTTAACTAAAATTTAACAATAAATAAAATTATAATTTTATATCATTACAAAAAAGAGTTGAATAAAAATTAAGCTAATTTTTTATCTAAATTTTCTTTGATTGCAGCCAAGAAACCTTCTGTAGTTAAGTAATCATTGGCTGTTAATCCTTCCGGTTTAACTAACATAGCTAAATCTTTAGTCATTTTACCACTTTCTACCGTTTCAACACAGACTTGCTCTAATTTTAAACAAAAATCAACTAATTCTTGATTGGAATCTAATTTTCCCCTATGCTCTAGACCTCTTGTCCAAGCAAAAATGGATGCAATTGGATTGGTTGATGTCGCTCTTCCTTTTTGATGTTCTCTGTAATGGCGTGTTACCGTTCCGTGTGCAGCTTCTGCTTCAACTGTTTTCCCATCAGGTGTTACTAATACGGAAGTCATTAATCCTAAAGAGCCAAATCCTTGTGCCACTGTATCAGATTGAACGTCTCCATCATAATTTTTACAAGCCCAAACAAATCCACCATTCCATTTCATACAAGAAGCAACCATATCATCAATAAGCCTGTGCTCATAAATCATACCATTAGCTTCAAAATCAGATTTGTATGTTGATTGATAGACTTCTTCAAAGATGTCTTTAAATCTGCCATCATAGGCTTTTAAGATGGTGTTTTTGGTAGAAAGATACAAGGGCCATTTTTTGGTTAAAGCCATTTGAAAAGAAGAATGAGCAAATCCATAGATGCTTTCATCTGTATTATACATTGCCATAGCAACACCATCACCTTCAAAATCAAAAACTTCCCAAGTTTGTGTTTCGCCAGTTTCAGAAACAAAACTCATTGTAAGTTTCCCTTTTCCTTTAATAACAGTGTCTGTTGCCTTGTATTGGTCTCCAAAAGCATGACGACCTATTACAATCGGTTTAGTCCAGCCTTGAACATACCTTGGAACGTTACTCATGATAATTGGTTCACGAAAAACAGTTCCGCCAACAATATTACGAATGGTTCCATTAGGGGACTTCCACATTTTAGAAAGATTGAATTCTTTTACTCGCTCTTCATCAGGAGTAATAGTGGCACATTTAATTCCAACATTGTATTTTTTAATAGCTTCTGCCGAATCAATAGTGATTTGGTCTTTTGTCGCTTCTCTACTTTCAATTCCTAAATCGTAATATTTAATATCTAAATCAAGATAAGGAAGGATTAATTGTTCTTTTATAAAGCTCCAAATAATTCGAGTCATTTCATCGCCATCCAATTCTACTACTGGATTAGCTACTTTAATTTTTGCCATATTGTATAAGGTTTGTTGTTTGTTATTTTAAAAATTCGCGAAAGCAAATATAATAATAAGAAACTAATTTTTTTGTAGTTGGCTAGCGAAATCGATTGAATTATGAATTTGATATTTTAACGAACTTAAATTATCAAATTCATAATTTTGACTTGTATTTTTTGCATAAAAAAAGCCTCGATTGTATCGAAGCTTCTTTTATAAATTGAAAGTGTAGAATTATCTTCTTCTTTCTTTGATTTTTGCTTTTTTACCAGTAAGTTCTCTAAAGTAGTAGATACGTGCTCTTCTAACTTTTCCTCTTTGGTTCAATTCAATTTTTTGTAAAGCTGGCATGTTAACTGGGAAGATACGCTCTACACCAACTGCTCCAGACATTTTACGAATAGTAAAAGTTTCAGTAATACCAGAACCTTTTCTTTGAATTACAACACCTTTAAAAAACTGTGTTCTTGTTTTTTCGCCCTCTTTAATTTCGTAGTAAACTGTGATAGTATCTCCAGCTCCGAATACAGGGAAATCTTTTTTTGTTGATAATTCGTTATTAACGAAATCTACTAAATTTGCCATTTTTAATGCTAATTATGGTTTGAAATTTGAGCAACATACACGGTTTTCGCCAGAGGTTACTCAAATGTGGGTGCAAATTTACAACTTTATTTTAAATAAACAACTTTTCGTTTTAGTTTTCAGTTTTACAATAATTTAAAAGGTTAAAACTAATTGTAGTATTGGTTTGAAGAGACTATTCTTCTAACAAATCAGGGCGACGATTCTTGGTGTGTTCGTAAGCCATATCTTCACGCCATTTGTCAATTTTAGCAAAGTGACCACTTGTCAATATTTCTGGAACTTTCCATCCTTTATATTCGGCAGGTCTAGTATAAATTGGACCAGAAAGTAAATTATCTTGAAAACTATCCGTTAATGCTGAAGTTTCATCACTCAAAACACCAGGAATTAAGCGAATAATAGCATCGCAAAAAACAATAGCGCCAATTTCACCACCACTTAAAACATAATCCCCTATTGAAATTTCTTTTGTAATATAATGATCCCTAACTCTTTGGTCTACCCCTTTATAGTGACCGCATAAAATGATGATATTTTCATACATCGAAGCTGTATTTGCCATTTTTTGATTCAATGTTTCTCCGTCAGGGGACATATAAATTACCTCATCATAATTTCTATTACTTTTCAAATGAGAAATACAAGCATCAATAGGTTGTATCGTCATAACCATTCCAGCGCCACCGCCAAATGGGTAATCATCTACACTTTTTTGTTTATTAGTGGTGTAGTCTCTTAAATTATGGAAATGAACTTCAACTAATCCTTTTTCTATAGCGCGTTTCATAATAGAGGCCTCAAAGGGGCTTTTTAGCAATTCTGGAAGTATTGTGATAATGTCGATTCTCATAACTTAATTTATTAGGACAAAAATAATCAATTAAAAATCAATTTAAAGCACGTTTTTTTAATTGCATAATTAATTTATAAATGACTTTTCTTAATTTTATTATTTGAGTTTTTATCGATATAAAAAAATAT
>CAIRMK010000405.1 GCA_903879645.1 uncultured Bacteroidota bacterium | reverse complement strand
ACTACAGCTCCGTCTTTATCTTTAGAGTCATATTTAATCCAAGTCTCGTTTTTACCAGCCTTTTTAGCATCATACGCTAATTCTTTCGCTAAGTACAACGTATCGGTTTTAGTGTAATGGAATTTAGCTCCATTAGAATACAAGGTATCTGATTTTAAATCCACGAACACTCTTGTTTTTTTGATAGTTGGATCTGCTTTATCTGCTTCTGTTTTAATCGTCGCAACTTTACCGCCTATCAATTTACAACTGTCTTTCACTACAGTAATTCCTTTAGCCACCATTTCTTTACTATCCGTAGATTGATACATTTGACGGTAAATTGGACGGTAACAGATAATTGCCAATAACATCCCTCCCATCATAATGGTTTTTCTACCAATTTTATCACTGATCCATCCAAAGAATACAAAGAATGGCGTTCCGAATAATAAAGCAATTCCTAACAACATATCTACTTGTGATGAATCAATACATTGTACTGTTTTCATGAAACTCATCGCATAGAACTGACCTGTGTACCAGATAACCCCTTGTCCCATTGTCGCTCCAAATAAAGCTAACAATACAAATTTCAAGTTGTATTTGTGTCCGAAACTTTCTTTTAATGGGTTGGTACTTGTTTTACCTTCTGCTTTTGCTTTTGCAAATACAGGAGATTCATGCATATTTTTACGAATCATGTACGATACAAAAACCATCAAGATTGATACCCAAAACGGTACTCTCCATCCCCAATCTTCAAAGGCTTCTTTAGACAGTGTATTTCTAGTAATTAAAATTACCATTAATGAAATAAACAAACCTACAGTAGCTGTTGTTTGAATCCATGACGTCCAATATCCTTTTTGACCTTTTGGAGCGTGTTCTGCCACATAAGTTGCCGCACCACCATATTCTCCTCCTAATGCCAAACCTTGTAATAAACGAAGTAATAACACTAATAAAGGCGCCATAAAGCCTATCGTTTCATAGGTTGGAATACAACCAATTAAGAATGTGGCTCCTCCCATCAAAAGTAGGGTCACCATAAAGGTATATTTTCTTCCTATCAAATCCCCTAAACGTCCGAAGAACAAGGCTCCGAATGGACGCACTACAAATCCTGCTGCAAAGGTGGCTAAGGTGGCTAAAAATGCTGCTGTTGGGTTACCTTCTGGAAAGAATTTACCCGAGATCACCACAGCTAAACTTCCGAAGATGTAGAAGTCATACCATTCGATCATTGTTCCCATTGAGGAAGCGGAAATCACTTTCCAAATTCCTGTTGTTTTTTTATCGCTCATACTTTAGTTATTAAAGATTAATGTTTAGAAAGAATAAGCGCAAGAAACCATTGCTCTTACGTTACCAACATTGGTTTTGTTGTCTCCTGCTTTTCCAAAAAGATCAACATCTCCCCATGTAGCTCCTGTATATTCCACTTCTGGTGATACTCTGAATTTATTTTTCTTAAAGTCTACTCTTGCAGACGCTCTCAATACGTTGTCTACTACTCTACTTCCGCTAATTCCTCTCATGTAGATAGTACTTGTAGATGATGCAGCTGTACTAGCTCCGTTGTTTTTAGTATATCCAACAAATAAACCTGGTGCTACAGATTTTCCGTTGCTAGCAATATCTATCCAACAAGCTGTTGTTTTGATTGGATCAAATGATTGAATACCTGCATTATTAGTTCCTGTAAAACCACCTAACATTACTAAACTGTTTAAGTTTCCTCCTGAAATTCCGTATACTTTTACTAAGAATTTATCATTAGAATATTTAGCATATCCAAATACTGATGAACTGTTTACTTTTTCAGTAGTTGCTAATTTTGCAGTTGTACTTCCATTATCGGTAAGTGGTTGAATTGATTTGTATTCCGCTCCTAAACCTGCAATCCAGTTTTGGTTTTTAAATTGAAATACCAAGTTGATTGATGGAACTGGTGAATTGATTGAAGCTGAGTTTTGGGTTCCGATAGTTGATGCTGTAGCTGTAAACTCTCTTTCTTTATAAAGCGTCAATGCTGCAGAGAATTCTTTAGTGAAGTTTTGTTTTAATTTTGCTTGTGTTGCCCATCCAAAAGGATTGAACATAATGCCTGTGTTGAAGTTGGCTACTCCAGGAAATACTTCAGGAATAAACGTTGGATACCATGTTTGTCCCATAGTTACTTGTGTTTTACTCCAGTCCATTGTTACAAAAGCGTGTCTCAAACGGAATAACCCGATAGAAGACCCTTCTACGTTACCATAAAAATCACCTTCTAACGTACCGTTCATTTTAGCCCCCCAAACGTTAGGTCCTTTTACTTTAGCCCCTAATCTTGACGTTACTGATAGGAAGTTAGACTGTCCTACTGCGTTCAAATCTTTTCCGTTGATGTCTTTAGCCACATCTAGTGGGTATAAGTTCAATTGGTCTTCTCTAACAGTAGAAGATTTGCGAGAATCATAAATGTAATCTGTTCTTACGAAACCATACATCGATACGTCCCATTCTTTTTCAGCTGGAGCAGCTGGTGTTGTAGTTTGTGCATTTCCCATAAACGAGAATGCTGCAAATGATAAGATAATAATTTTTTTCATAATGTTTAATTTGGTTTTAATTTGGTTTGAATAGTGTTTTTGCTTGACCAAATTCTAAAATATTCTCAATGAAAAAAATTATGGTATATACTTTTGTAAACTACTATAGTTAATCTTTAAAACGTTCCCATTTTATAAGCATAAACTTATCCCCTAGCTCGGTGATAATCATCCCTGCTCCTTTCAATTGGTCTTTGTTTTTCAGAAATTCTACTAGTTCTAAGTGGTTATATATCTTATAGGTAGGATGGTAATCGGTGTGGCTGGGTTTGGAAATCTTGTACTCCTTTACCCAGTTGCTCACACTGACGTGAGAAACCCCTATAATACGCTCTATTTCGCGATAACTCAAGCCTTCGAGATACAACTGAAGCGCTTTGGTAACATAGTAACTATCTATCTTTTTACCCATTTTATTGACGGTAAAGTAGTAGCTGCATTTTTTGCATAAAAACCTTTGTCTGTCCTTGATGACACCGCTTTTAACAACGTCATCACTTTGGCATTTTGGGCAGGCTAAAATATCCATATATATAAATTTTGCATAAATATACTAATTTAGCAATTATACAAAAACATTTTTCGTATTATTTTTAGCTTAAAATTACACACTCACTAATTTTAGTGGGGAAATATTGCATAAATGGTATATTTTGCTGGTAAATTGGATTTGTGGGAAGTTTAGTGTTTCGTTGCACAGAGTTTGACAGAGTAAGACACAGAGCTTTAAAATGTTTACTTGTAGTAAGTTTACAAAGGCGCTTCGCTTGAATGCCTAAATGAAAGGGATGCTATTAAAATTGACTAGTATTGCTTCTTACTTCCAAATTTTAAAATTCAGGATTAGTTTTTTCTTTTCGAGGAGTGTAAACCAATCGATAAAAAGCAAGGCGCAGATGAGTAGGATACCCAGCACCAAGCTGGCAATGGATTTCCATGATAGGGCGGCGCTGATCATATCGTCTATGTTTTCGGAGGCGAATTTGCCTAAGTGCACGGCAATGGCATCACTGATGAATTTACCGACAAAGAATGCGGGAATTATTTGCATGGGTTTTAGGCGTGCCATTCCTCCTGCTAAAAATATAGGTGTGGTAGGCAAAGGCAATAACGAATAGGCTACGATAAGCAATTGGCTTTTCCACCCTTTCTCGCTCATTACTTTTCCGAGGAATTGCATTTCTTTATTCTTTTTGGGTTTGAATATTTTGTCTGCCAACATGGGTATATAGAGCGAAAGCACATACCTACCTGCGATGGAACCGGCTACTCCTATGATAATCACCCACCACGGATTTAAGCCAAATAGTATCTGCAACGGCACCATGATGGAACATGCAGGCGGAAACGGAAAAGGAACGACATCAAACAAAAAGGCGCCCACAAAAATTAAAAGGTACTGCCACCACATAGTTTATTTGCTATTTATTAGCAACGTTACTGTTGCTGTGCGAAGATGCAACTCTCTACTTTGCTATTGTTACATAAGTTTTAGAAATTGTTACATCTTTATAAAGATACGGATTGTATTTTATAATGAACGTTTTTGGTTGTTAGAAATGTAGTGTATAGGATTTAATGACTACTTCCTACCCTTTCCGAAACTTTGAATTTGTGAGTTAATTTCGGATTGTAAATTGCCATTTAAAACACCATTAGAAAAGGTGTTTAATTTAGAATTTTCCAAAAAAATGGAAATCTAATTTGAAAACTTGATTTTTTTCACACTATTGCATAAGTATTGCAGTTACAATTTTAAAAACAATTATTATAACTCACAATATTTTTTTTGAAAATAAATAGTTATATAATTTTAAATTCAACATAAAGCCTTTATTTTACTAATCTATTTAAGAAATATATTTTTTATTTTTTTTAGGAAAACGAAAAAAAAAGACCAAAAAAGCACTTTTTTTTGTAAAAAAAAGTAGGAAAAAATTTAAAAAAAAAATTATTTCGTCGTCAAAAAACAAAATTGCAATTTCAAGTGATAAAAACGCTCCTTTTTTGACCCAAAAATTGTCATTTTTAAAAATTTTTAAACCTCATAAAACATAGATTTGTAAATTTATTCTTAATAAAAAATAAATTTTTCATTTTTTAGAAAAAATTTCAAGCTTGATTTTCTTTTTTTTCAAGCTTTAAATTTTGTTTTTCAAGCTTGTTTTTCTCTTTTTCAAGCTTTAAATTTTGTT
>CAIRMK010000404.1 GCA_903879645.1 uncultured Bacteroidota bacterium | reverse complement strand
TTGCCTCTGGGCGTTTGATATTGGTTCGCTATCAACCAATCAGAAATCTGTTTAAAGTTCAAACCGTCAACTTCGTGAAACTTGGTGATGATACCAAATAATTCTTGTTGATAGGGAGAATATGGTGGTGACCATAGGTTGGAAGATTTTAACTCAACAGAAACCCGAAGGGAATATCCTTTTGAAGCTGATGATTTTCTGGCTAATGAAGAAGGTTTTGTTACTGTAGAATAATAATTATCTAATTATAGACTATTTAAAAGCGAGATTTAATCTCGCTTTTTTTATTCTTAATTTTTTGATGTTTACCTAAAAACTAAAGCTGTTTTCATGTGTAAGTACAATAAAGTAAAGCAAAAAGTGGAAATAGTTAAGAAAATCTTAAAATTTAATAAATGCGAATAAACATAAAAAATTAAAATTTAATTGATAATTATCAAAATTAGGGGCTCTTTTTTTAGTAATATAAAAATTATTTGTATTTTGGCTACTTAAACCAACAAAAATTAAACCTAATGAAGATTTATTATTTTATTTTGACATTGTTTTTTTGTAGCATTTCCTTTGCTCAAAGTTCAATTTCAGGTTCGGTAAAAGACAGTAAAAACGAACCAATTCCTGGCGCTAACATTAAAGTTGTTGGCGAAACTTTAGGAACTGTCACAGATGGAGATGGGAAATTTGTATTGAAAACTTCCAAAAAACTTCCTTTAACTATTGAAGTTACCAGTATCGGATTTGCATCTCAAAAAATGCAAATTACATCGGCCAATCAAAAGGCTGATATGGTTTTACAAAGTCAGGACACTCAGCTGGATGACATTGTAGTTTCTGCTTCTAGAACTCCTGAAAGGATTAAAGAATCGCCTGTAACTATTGAGAGAATGGGTATTAAAGACATTAAAAAATCGGCTTCTCCAACATTTTACGATGGTTTAGAAAACCTAAAAGAAGTGCAAATGAACACTAGTAGTATGTCTTTTAAATCCATTAATACTCGTGGATTTGCTACTGTTGCTAATACTCGTTTTATGCAGTTGGTTGATGGAATGGACAATTCTTCGCCGTTGTTAAACTTCGTTATCGGAAATATGATAGGTGTTTCGGAAATTGATGTTCAAAATGTAGAGTTATTACCAGGTGCTTCTTCTGCTTTATATGGTGCCAACGCTTTTAATGGGATCTTATTTATGAATAGTAAAAGCCCTTTTACAAGTCAAGGAATAACAGCTTATGTAAAATACGGGCAAACCAATCAAAAAGCTGCAGGGACAAACGATTATGCTGATTATGGTGTAAGAGTAGCACATGCTTTTGACAGTCATTTTGCAGCTAAAGCAAATTTCACGTTATTGAAAGCTACGGATTGGTACGCAACTGATTATAATGAATACCAGAATGGATCTATCACAGGAAATACTAGAACTAATCCAAATTATAATGGATTAAATGTATATGGAGATGAGGTTTCAACCAATATCAAAGGAGTAGGTCAAACCTTAGCTGGCATGGGATTAATTCCTGCTTCAGCGGTAAACTTATTACCTAACTATAATGTGAGTAGAACAGGATATAATGAGACTGATTTAACCGATAATAAAGTAAGAAATGCAAAAATTGATTTTTCATTGCATTTTAGACCTTTAGGTAATGACAAATTAGAAATCATTTGGCAAAGTAAATTTGGTTTTGGGAATGCTGTTTATCAAGGTGCCAATAGATATTATTTGAATGACTTTTTTATGCAACAACATAAATTAGAAGTTAAAGGTAAAAACTTCTTTGTGAGAGGATATACTACTACTGAAGACGGTGGAAAATCGTATGACATGTTATTTACGGGAATCAATGTCAATAGATCATGGAAAAGTGATGCTACTTGGTTTGGGCAATATGCAGGACAATATATTAATTCAACTTTAGGTGGAGCTACACCAGATCAAGCCAATGCAGCAGCAAGAGCAGTAGCTGATACAGGAAGATTAATTCCTGGAACTGATGCTTTCAAAGCAGCATTTAATAATGTGATTTCTGACCCTAGTGTACTTACAGGTTCTAAATTAGTAGATAATTCTAGAATCTATCATTCGGATGCTAATTACAATTTTAAAGATGTTTTTAAACCAGTTGAAATTCAAGTAGGAGGTTCTTTTAGACAATACCAATTGAATTCTCATGGTAGAATTTATACCGATGCTGATGGACCAATATACTATAACGAATATGGTTTATATACGCAAGCGCAAAAGAAATTAGTAGATGATCGATTGAAACTTACGGGTTCTGTTCGTTATGATAAATCTAAAAACTTTGAAGGGAATTTCTCTCCAAGAATATCTGCGGTTTATTCTGCAGGGGAACATAAAAATCATACGTTTAGAGGGTCTTTCCAAACTGGTTTCCGTAACCCATCTACACAAGATCAGTATATTGGATTTAATGTAGGTAGTGCTGTATTAGTTGGTTCGGCTTCGGATAACTTAACAAGATATTCAGAAACTTTGCCTGTTTCTTTAGCAGGACAAAGCATACTACTTTCTCCAACAGCGCCTATGAATGGGGAAAATGCATATTTTAATTCTTACACGGCAGCTTCGGCTACTGCCTTTGGTGCGGCTTTAAGTGCCAACCCATCTCCAGCCGGATTTGCTTCTGCAAGTACATTATTAGTAAAATCTAATGCGACTTTAGTAAAACCAGAAACTGTTAAAGCTTTCGATTTAGGTTATAGAGGTGATTTCAAAGGATTTTCTTATGATATTAATGGTTATTATAATATTTATAATAATTTTATTGGAAACTTAAATGTAGTTGCTCCTTACTATGGAAAAGCTATTAGCTATTCAGATGTTGTTGTAGGTACAAATGATGTTGTTTTTTCTCATTCAGCACAGGCGGTTAAAAATGGAGATACTAGAGTATACCAATTGTATACTAATACAGATAT